>CASBRC010000215.1 GCA_949128015.1 Synechococcales cyanobacterium PMM_0003 | reverse complement strand
TAAGCATTTGCGCCACCATGCCTAAACTCATCACAGAAATATAACTTCGCAAATGCTTAACCCTCTTATCCATTTGCAACAAATCCCCCCCCCGCGTCAGGTTGTCCCTACGTTGCGAGGCTTGGGCAAAGCATTCCCGAATGAGAGAATCTGAAAATTAATAAATAGTCGCGGAAATGCTTTGCCCCTACGAGATTTAATGGCGACTATTTTTTGCGATCGCTAATGTGCCTTCAACCACAAATCCAAATCCGCAACCTTCTCAAAATCAAACACCGCCTCAGCCAGATCCTCCAACTGCTCAGCCGACAACTTCTCAAGCCGCTTTAAGACCCTCAGCGAAACCTTACCAAACTTCCGCGTCAGCAACCTCACCACAGCCTGCTTTAGCCCCTGCTTTAGCCCTAATATTTGACCACGCTGCGCCCCAATCTTCTCGCCCTCAAGCTTGCCCTCAAGCTTGCCCTCTTGGAGTGCGTCCCGATATACTCTTGTTTTCTTGAGATCACTTAACGTAAACATCGCCTCAACCTCATCTCGACTCATTTGGGGAAACTTGTACAGCAAAACTGTCTCAATAAATTCTACCATCCTTTCTCTGTCTGCTTGCCTGACCCGCCCCACCAACTGCTGTGCTAAAGACAACGTTTCTCGCTTCGGCGCAACGATCAGCCTCACCAGCCCCAAATTTAGCGACTCATCCTGTGGCAACTCGTCTAGATATACCCGCACAATGCGATCGCTAGCAAATAGTTCACTAAAATGCTTTGGTGGCTCAGTCTCGATGCTGCGTTTCGCAAAGATAGCTACAGCTTGCCAATTATGCTGTGGCTTGTACTGGCTCAAATATAGGAATATCTCACCGATAAATTCCCAATAAAATTCAGCACGTTTTTGAAACTGAACTTCCACAAACCAGATGTTTTTCTCTAAGGCTTCAGGAATGAAAATGCCATCAAATCGAAAGGCTTTTTCCTTGATTTCTACAGAAGTAAAATGATAGCCCTCTGAAGCTTCAGGAGGTAAACCGACTAACTCAAAGAGCAAATTATCGAAGGTTTGGAAAAGTTGAAAGAATATCGTGTCAGTACGCATAGAAAGCAGATTGTCAGAAAATTGATTCTATAACTTTTTGAGCTTTTAAGTAGATGGCGCAAAGCGCCGAATCTCATCGCAAGATCAACATAGCATCGCCAAAAGAATAAAAACGATATTCATTAGCGATCGCCTCTTGATATGCCGACATTAAAAACTCGCGCCCATCTTTACCCAAAAACGACGACACCATCATTAGCAAAGTTGACTTGGGCAAATGAAAATTAGTCACCATCCCATCCAAAACTTTCCATTCATACCCTGGATAAATCATTAAATTCGTTTTACCCTTAAAAGCCTGAAAATTGGCATTTTCCAACGATCGCGCCACCGTACTACCCACGCCAAAGATCCGACCACCCCGCGCCTTAGTTTCTTTGATTTTGGCGATCACTTCTTCATTTACTTCGCACCATTCGTTGTGCATCACATGCTGCGTGATATCTTCCGTCTCCACAGGACGAAATGTACCAATACCCACATGCAAGGTCACAAAAGCTTTATCAACACCTTTTTCCTGTAGCTTTTGAAATAATTCATCCGTAAAATGTAATCCTGCTGTTGGTGCTGCGATCGCACCAGAAATCTCGGCATAAATAGTTTGATAGCGTGCAGGGTCAGCATGGGAATCCGTGACATAGGGAGGCAGAGGGACTGTCCCTAGTTGCTCAATAATTTTGTCAAGGTCTGCCCCAGCAGGAATATGAAACTGCAATTCTCGCGCTCTAGTAGTTGTCTCAATACTTTCGACCGTCGCTTTGACATTTTCGGCAAAGATGATCGTGCTACCAACTGGCAAGCGCTTACCAGGTTTGACCAACGCTAACCAGCGATCGTGTCCAACTGGCTCCGTCAACAAAATTTCGACAGGGACTCCTGAAATCTTATGCCCATACATCCTTGCAGGAATAACTTTGGTGTTATTAAAGACTAGTAAATCTCCTGCTTGCAAAAAATCTGGCAGATCGTAAAAGTGCAGATGCTGTAAATTTCGCGCTGTATCAATTACCAATAATCGCGATGCATCCCTTGGTGTAACTGGATCTTGAGCAATACGATTGCTCGGTAATTCATAGTCATAGGCACTCAACGTATAGTCAGGCTCAAGTTCGTTCGCAGGCGATGAAGTCATAGAGAAGTTACATTTTAGGACATGGGCACTACTTAAAAATTAGCAGCGCTACTCTAAGTGTTTGCCAAAAAGTGACTAAGTTACAAAAAAATATAAGAAATTTTATATACCAATCTTGAAAACAGTGGTATACAGATGGCAGAAGCAACATATCCTTTGCATATGGCGCGATCGCGTTTTCAAACTTTAAATATTGAACGAGGAGTTTATGCAGTACTTAATGACAGATCTTCACCAACGCTTTATTGGTTCGTTGAACTACAACAAACCACTCTCTGTGGGTGATATATTCCGTGCAGACAATACCAAATCTTATACAGTTGTTAGCATTAACGATACGCGCAACAAGAGTAAAGATGTCAAATCTGTAACCGTGATTCCTGTCCGCGAAGCTGTAGCTGCTCATTAGTTAAGTTGATCAGCAAATTAATTTACTTGTATTAATTTGCTTGTATTAATTTACTTATTAAGGGCTTGTCTAGTAATTTTTCTCTTGAAGGTTTATTTACATTGCTCATAAAAGCTTGAAAATATTAGCTGGAAATGCTATCCCCAAATATTGAAAAGACAAAGTAAGTCTAGGGAATTATCGAATGCAATCTAAAGGACTCATCGAAACTATTACCAATACATTGATATAAAAGAGTATTTCTTTGTTTTCTACAGATATTGCAATCATCAATAAAAAGAAAAAGCAGCGTGTCACGCTGCTTTTTCTTTTTAGATCAAAATCATGCCATTTTTTAAATTAGTCAAAGAAGATGGATCAATAGAATTACCTCTTAAATCAAGACGGACAAGTTTTTTGAGATTAGAAAACTCTGGTGGCAAAACTGTTAGCTGATTGTAAGATAAATCCAGTTCTGTAATATTTCTAAGATTCCCAATTTCAGGAGGAATACTACTCAGTTGATTGTTGCCAAGATATAGATCGGTTATGGC
>CASBRC010000214.1 GCA_949128015.1 Synechococcales cyanobacterium PMM_0003 | reverse complement strand
TGAAATTGGGAGCTAGAGGTTTTGGATTATCGTCAAGCGGGTGTAGACATTGAGGCAGGTCGTAGCTTCGTTGAAAAGATTCGCGATTCTGTGGCTAGAACCCATCGGCTAGGTGTATTGGGCGATCTTGGTGGTTTTGGTGGCTGTTTTGAATTGCCCACAGGTTATCGGCAACCCGTGCTCGTTTCAGGGACAGACGGCGTTGGTACAAAGCTCAAAATTGCTCAAGCAGCCAACAAACACGACACAATCGGCATTGACCTCGTTGCCATGTGCGTGAATGATGTGCTGACTTCTGGAGCCGAGCCATTATTTTTCTTAGATTATTTAGCCACAGGTAAGCTCGAACCCGATCAACTTGCTGAAGTCGTTAAGGGCATTGCCGATGGTTGCCAGATGGCAGGTTGTGCGTTACTCGGTGGTGAAACGGCGGAGATGCCGGGGTTTTATGGTGTTGGCGAATATGACGCGGCGGGTTTTTGTGTTGCGATCGCAGAAAAGTCAGAGATGCTAAATGGTACTCAGGTCAACATTGGCGATGTCGTAATTGGTCTAGCCAGTTCGGGTGTGCATAGTAATGGCTACAGCCTTGTCCGCAAAATCATCGAGACTAAAGGTTACAACTGGGACGATAAATTAGAAATTTCCATCGATACTCAGGATTTGACATTGGCTGAAGCATTCCTCACACCTACTCAAATTTATGTCAAGCCTGTTTTAGCCGCACTTAAGGCAAATTTTGGTATTCACGGACTTGCTCACATCACAGGCGGCGGCTTGCCCGAAAACTTGCCCCGTTGCCTCGGTGAAGGGCAAGCCGTGCAGATTTTCCGTGATAGTTGGCAGATCCCTGCTCTGTTCCAATGGCTCCAGTCTGAGGGTGAAGTACCAGAACTAGATATGTTCAATACTTTTAATATGGGTATTGGTATGGCAGTAGTCGTTGATCCAACCAAAGCAGAAGATGCGATCGCCTATTTCCAGTCTCAAGGCTTTGTATGCGATCGCATTGGTGAAGTTATCGCAGGAGAGCGATCTCTCAGCTTTGTGTAGCCGAAAACAAAATCTGTGACTCGCGAGTCACAGATTTTGCTTTTTAATGGACTGCCTCCGATCCATGCTGACGTAAAATCGTCATCAGTTCTTCACGATAATCATGGAATTGAGCATGACGTTTAACAGCATGACTGCGATCGCTAAGCTCGATAACCATCTCTTTTCTGACAGTGCCAGGGCGTGAACCCAAGGCATAAATCCGATTGGCAAGAAATACAGCTTCTTCCACATCATGAGTGATCATAAAAATCGTAATATTAGTGCGTTGCCAAAGATCGATCATGAACTTATGCATAGATTCTTTGGTGTGGATATCTAACGCCCCAAAGGGTTCATCCATTAGCAAAACCTTAGGCTCTGAAGCTAAAGCACGAGCAATTGCCACCCGTTGTTTCATCCCTCCCGATAACTGCTTAGGTAGAGACTGAGCAAAATCACTTAGTCCCACCACATTGAGGTAATAACTAGCTTGTTCTCGACGGAGCTTTTTGGGAACACCTAAGAGCTTTAAGCCAAATTCGGTATTTTTTAAAACCGACATCCAAGGATAAAGCGTATAGTTCTGAAAGATCATGCCGCGATCGTGACCAGGAGCCGTAATCAACTTGCCATCAACTCTTACTTCACCCGAAGTAGGACGATCGAGTCCCGCAATTTGACGGAGAAGCGTAGATTTACCTGAGCCAGATGCGCCCACAGCACAGATAAATTCGCCTTGCTTAATTGTCATGTTGATATCTTTTAAGACAGATAGTTCTCCTTGACTGGTGGGAAAGCTCTTGTGGAGATTGTTGATTTGTAGATACATACTTAAGTTCCAATATTAGGTGTTATCTCTTTTGACTTGCCCATTTACAAGAAACCCGAATCATGGCTTGAAAGAATAAATCGAAGGACAATCCAATTATGCCAATCACGATCAAGCCAACAAAAATCTCATCGGTTCTAAGAAATCTCCCTGCTACGCTGATGCGTCTACCTAGTCCCTCAGTCGCCGCAATTAACTCCGAGACTATGACCAGTTGCCAAGCTGCCGCTAAGTTAATCCGATAAGCATCCAAAATTCCTGGCAGAACATGTGGAAAAATGACCTGTAATATTACTGATCTGCGCGTTCCTCCAAGAATATAGGTAGATTCAATTAACTCTTTGGGTACAAACTTTACTGTGTCCATGACCATTAAAGAATTAAAAAAGAAGACCCCAATGAAAATCAAGCTGATTTTTGGTTCTTCTCCTATGCCTAAATATAGGATTAACAATGGAATAAATGCGGGAGCAGGCATGTACCGCACCAAGCCAAATATCGGTTCTAGCAAGGCGCGAATACTCGCAAAACTCCCCATTAATACACCAATCGGAATTGAGAACAAAGCGACTAGCCCCGCACCTACTCCAACCCGCCACAAACTTGCGATCGCATCTTTTTGAATATCCCCCGATTCCCATAGCCTCACAAAGGCCGCCATAACTTGGGATGGAGATGGTAAGAACTTCGCATCAATTTTCCCAAAACTAGTCACCCCCCACCATAGTAAAAATGGCAAGGCAATTGAGGTAATCATTAAAGCAGTATTCAGGCGTGGTGGTAAATCTTCCGCAATTTGCCAAAAAACACCAGAGTTAGGAGTCCGAGGTCGGATAAAATCTCGAATTGACTTAGGGGGTTCATTCATGGGGAGTTGAATCTACTTTTTAGCTTTTTGGGCATAGGCTTTGACAAAGCGATCGTCAAATAACTTACTTGTATCAGGCGATGTTTTTGTCAAACCAACATCTACTAAGAATTTACTCATCTCTTTAGCCGCAAACTTAAGAGAATTCATATTGTCGCCATCTTCAAAAGCTTTAAGATTCTCTTCGATTGTAAAAATCTTTGTGCCATCAGCATATTGTTTGTATTCTTCTAAGCTGACACCAGCTCGTTTTGCCATTATTTCATTGCTTTTATCAGGATTAGCCTTGATGTAGTCTAGCGTCGCAAACCAAGAATTAACCATTGCTTGTACTTTTTCTGGGTTGGCATCGATAAACTTGCGAGTGAATACTAAATGATCGGAAATAGCTCCAGGAAAATCTTTAGAAGTGAAAAGCTCTTTACTGCCAGCACGTTTTAAGGCTTGGGTCGTAAAAGGCGCAAATACAGCGACAGCATCAACTTGTCCACCCACAAAGGCAGTAGCCGCTTTTCCTGTTTCTAGTGGCACAAATTGAATATCCTTAGGCGATAATCCCGCTTTTTTCAACCCCAATAATAATAGAAAGTGATCAACTGTACCTTCCTCAGCGGCAACTTTTTTACCTTTGAGATCAGCAATAGAATTAATACCTTCACTGACGATAATTTTATCGTTACCAGTGGAATTGTCATTGACCAAAACAATCACTTGATCGGCTCCACCTGCTACAGAACTTACGGTATCACCCAAGGTTTGACTATTGGCATCGATCTGTCCAGCCGTTAAGGTGCTAATAGACTCAAGATAACCATCAAACCATTTCAAATCTACAGCTACGCCATTTTGTTTGAATATGCCTTCATCTTGACTCACCTGCCAAGGGAACCAACCCGGCCAAGCACTAAATCCTAAACGAACTTGAACTTCTTTTGGTGTATTTGGTGCAGTAGATGCAGCAGTATTGGTTTGCATGTTACTAGCAGGATTAGTACAACTGACTGTAAGCGTCAAGGTTACTAAAAATAGCAAAATAGTCGAGACAAATGATCGTGATTTCATAGAAAATTTGATGTTGGTGATTGGCATGGAGTAAGTGATATATGGCAACAAGAAAGCCCAGAAGAAACATTCAGCCATGATGCTGAAGCTCCTCCCGGGCTTTTATCCCGCCGTGTATTTAACTAATCGTCAGATATCAATAGGTAGAAAATCTTTAGAGGAGTTAAACTGCTTCTCTCGGACCAGCATTTGATTTGATATTCAAATCGGAACCCTAGAAGCAATTAAATTTTGGCAACTTATCCTGAAAAATTGTAAGCTTTAATTTGTACTATAGATTTAACCTATCAATTGTGCTTAAAAGAATTTGTGCTAAAAGATACTAATTATTTTATGGCTTGTAAATTTCATAAATAGTATTAAAGAATAAATATTTTGTACTTGTCGTCTTGGCCAGATGTACTGCAGGGTGGGTCAGTGGTCAAAGGCTAAAAATGACATTTATCTTATC
>CASBRC010000213.1 GCA_949128015.1 Synechococcales cyanobacterium PMM_0003 | reverse complement strand
GGTTATGGCATTGGAGTGCGCGTACAATCTCCCCTTGGTTCGATCAGGGTGGACTATGGTATTGGGTCAAACGGTGGCACGCAGTTTAGCTTTGGTCTAGGAGAGAAGTTCTAGTCATGCTCTACCAACAGACGATCTCCGCCCCATTTTTGTTGTCGGGGATTGGGTTGCATAGTGGTGAGCAAGTTTCTGTAACTGTTAGTCCTGCACCCATCGATTCAGGTCGCTATTTTATGTATGGTGGGGAGAAGATTCCTGCTGATACTACTGTGGTTTCGGCTTCACAGCTATCGACGGAGCTACGCCAAAATGGTACTGGTGTTCGCACGGTCGAGCATTTGTTGTCAGCTCTGTTTGGTATGGGTGTGCATAATGCCTGTATCGAACTTGACCGACCTGAATTGCCAATTCTCGATGGTTCGGCTCTGCCTTGGGTGGTAGCGATCGCAAAAGTTGGTATTGACATTCAAGGCGAAGGCGATCGACTGCTCCCCTTAGCTGAATCAGTCACAGTCAGGAAAGGTGATAGTTTTGTCACTGCGATTCCTGCTGATACTTTACGCTTTACCTATGGCATCGAATATCCGACTAAGGCGATCGGCGAGCAGTGGTTTAGCTGGTCACCTGCGATCGCAAATTTTAGTAAAAGCTTTGCCGAAGAAATAGCTCCAGCCAGAACTTTTACGCTTGCCGCATATATTGAACAAGCTCGTGCGGCAGGGCTGATCAAAGGCGGTAGTCTAGAAAATGCGCTTGTTTGTGATCAGGAGCGTTGGATCAATCCACCTCTGCGGTTTGATAATGAACCATGTCGTCATAAACTTTTAGATCTCATTGGTGACCTAAGCTTGCTAGGATTTTTACCGAGAGCGCATATTCTTGCCTACAAAGCTAGTCATAATCTTCATGCTGAATTTGCGATCGCCTTAGCTCAAAGGCTATAGCCGCACAATTTTTTTTCTCCCATGCCAAATTATTAGCTAATATGTCAAATTTGACCGAAGAAACCACCATAACCGAAGAAACTGCCATAGATATTGCAGATCTCAATACTGATATTGCTCCTAGTCAAATTTTGATGATCGAAGACATTCAGAAATTACTGCCCCACCGCTACCCATTCCTGTTAGTCGATCGCATTATTAGTTTTGTCCCAAACAAGTCCGCTACAGGGATTAAAAATGTCACCTTCAATGAACCATTTTTTCAAGGTCATTTCCCTGAACGTCCAATTATGCCAGGTGTATTAATTGTTGAGGCTATGGCTCAAGTCGGCGGTATTGTTTTAAGACATTTACCTGGTATGGAAAATCAATTGTCATTATTTGCTGGTATTGATAAAGTGCGATTTCGTCGCCCTGTCGTTCCTGGAGATCGCTTAACTATTACCACTGAGCTACTAGTTTCACGCAAACGCTTTGGTAAGATGCATGGGCGTGCAGAAGTTGATGGTCAATTAGCCTGCGAGGGCGAATTGATGTTTTCATTAGTTAATCTTTAATCTTTTTCGTCTAGCCTCCAAGTTTAATTTGTCATCTGGCGATCCAAGCGATCGCAAACCAAGCGGTCTATCTTAGTATCAAGCGAGCCAAACTTTTTATGCCTGTGTCTCATGCGCCTGTGTCTGAATTTATTCATCCGACAGCCATAGTGCATCCTGATGCCCAACTACATCCGACTGTAAAAGTTGGAGCTTATGCTGTCATCGGTGAACAGGTGAAAATTGGCGCTCATACTGTCATTGGACACCATGTTATTGTCGAAGGGAGAACTGAAATAGGCGATCGCAACCAAATTTATGCTGGTGCTGCGATCGGGTTAGATTCTCAAGATCTGAAATATGCGGGTGCTGATAGCCTCGTTTGCATTGGTAATGACAACCGTATTCGTGAATATGTCACGATTAATCGCGCCAATGAAGCTAATGAAGTTACCTATGTTGGTAATGGGAATTTACTGATGGCATATGTCCATGTGGGGCATAATTGCGAAATCGAAGATCGAGTGATTATTGCTAATGGAGTTGCTTTGGCAGGACATGTGCATATTGAGTCTCATGCCAGAATCAGTGGAGTTCTTGGTGTGCATCAGTTTGTGCGAATTGGTCGGCTATCAATGGTTGGCGGAATGAGTCGAATTGAGCGAGATGTTCCTCCCTACACTTTGGTTGAGGGTAATCCATCTCGTGTGCGAACCCTAAATCGAGTTGGTATTGATCGCGCTGGACTAGACAGCCCAACTCAACAAGCCTTGAAATCTGCCTTTCGACTGCTATATCACCAAGATCTGACCCTAGTTGAGGCTCTTGAGAAACTCGGTACGCTTATCGATAACCCTCATGTTAAGCATTTACGTCAATTTTTGCAGGATTCAATAACTATTTCTGGACGGCGTGGTCCAATCCCTAGCCGTAGCTAGCTCAACTGTTATAACAAAAAAAAGGATTAGCAACACTCTGCGTTGCTAATCCTTTTTTTTTGCACACTTTAAATTAGTTGTTTGCGATCGCCTATACAGACAAATTGGCATGATCTGGCTTATGAATGTCATAGGAAAAGCACTATCTTCGTGTTTGGATTTATGAATCTCATACATAAGCATGAATAATGCATTGTCTAGTCTCTATTTAAAGCAGTTATGTTAAGATTAGTAACATAACTGCTTTAAACGTAACACACTCTGATTTGAGAGGACGTTTGGTGAACATGTCAATTATTAACAGCACAGGATTTGGCGGGGAAACCTCATATATCAGAAGTCCTCAACCGAAAAAAACTTTCGATCTACTCAAACCTTTACGCCAGAAAATCGACAATTTTGAAATTCAGAAATCAGAAACAGCCCATCGCATTGCCAAGCTAATTCCTGCTCAATGTCCTTTCGAGCGCACCATCAAAGTCTTTGGTCATACTCTGATTCACATCCCACCGCTTTGTAAACTCAACCCTGTTTATAATGAATTAGTCGGTCTCAGATTCCGCGCACTTTGTTTTCTAGCCGATAATTGCGGTGAAGATATCAGTTCTTATTGTTAAGGATCGCAAATTAAGTAAAACCCAAATATGATTCGGCGGGCTTCGCCCGCCGAATCATATTTGGGTAATGGGCTTTCTGCACGCACTTAATTTGATACACAATTAAATACATGAAAAATAAATGATGTAAGCTAAGCTTGCATCATTTATTTTTTGTGATTAGGGATCTGGATATGCAAAAAAAAATACAGTGGATTTGGCGATCGCTAATCGCCTTGTTTGTTTCTGGTTTAATTATTTTTACAACCATCGCGTTACAGCCAAGTAACGCTGCGATCGCACCATTGCCCGATCCCTATCTCACTTCTGGCAAACTTGCCGAAGGCGAAAAAGTCTTTAATGATTATTTAAAAAATAATTCTAAAGATGACAAAGCCCGTTTTGGTCTGGGTGTAATCCAATTTATGCGCGGTACAGAACAATTAATGCAGTCGCTTTATCGCTACGGCATGATTCAAAATCCTTTGGGTGGATCGATTCCTTTTGTTCGTTTACCAATCCCCAAAAATCCTAAACCAGAAACCTTAACTTATGACGGACTTCAGCAAATTTTTCAAACATGGATTGACGATCTTGCTACTGTCCGCACTACCCTTGCGCCGATCCAAGATCAGAACGTAAAGTTAGCATTACGTTTAGGATTAATTCGTTTAGACTTTGATGGCAATGGTAAAGCTGATGACAAAGAAATGTTGTGGCAAGTATTTAATGGCGTAACAGGTGCGCGAGTTACCGAAAAAGAAGCACAACAATTTTTAATCGCTTTTGATAAAGGTGATGCCTTGTGGTTACAGGGCTATACCCATGTTTTAGGAGCAGTTAGTGAATTTTTACGCGCCTATGATAGTCGTGAATTGTTTGCTGCTTGCGCTCATTTATTCTTCCAAGATGTAGCTACGCCTCACAAATTTTTGTTGCCAACTCGTAAAAAATCTCCCGAAGACTATAATTTCAGCTTTTTTGAAGCTCTAGATTTAGTTTCCGCAGTTCATCTTGCTAAATTCCCGCTAATAGAACCGCAACGGATGACGACGATTCTTAATCATATGAAATCAGTGATTAGCCTCAGCCGCGAGTCATGGAAATCAATTTTGGCAGAAACAGATAACGATCGCGAATGGATTCCTAACCCTAAACAATTATCCGTAATTCCTCAAGCTCGTGTTACCGATGAAATGGTAAAGTCTTGGCTAAGCTCTCTTAATGAAATTACTATGATTTTGGATGGTAAAAAGAACCTTCCATTTTGGCGCGATGAAAAGATGAGCATTGATTTTGCCCGAATTTTTACCGAGCCTCGTGCCTTTGATCTCATATCATGGGTTCAAGGTACAGCCGCCACACCGTATCTCGAAAAAGGAACTGTTACCGATGTAAATGTTTGGAATGAGATGGTTAGTGCATTTGGTAGCAACCTGTTTAACTTTGTTGTCTGGTTTAACTAAACTTATAAGCGTCGCATAGCGACGCTTATAATATTTAAATATAGAATTTGAATTAAGAAATATATATGGGAAAACCGACAGGATTTATTGAGTACCTTCGCGAAGCACCGACGGAAATACTACCAAGCGATCGCATCAAAAATTGGGATGAATTTCATGTACATATGCCCGATGAGAATCTCCGTACACAGGGGGCAAGATGTATGGACTGTGGCACACCATTTTGTCATACAGGCAATCTGATCAGTGGCATGGCGAGCGGTTGTCCAGTCAATAACCTGATTCCCGAATGGAACGACTTGGTATATCGCGGATTATGGCGCGAAGCCCTTGATCGCCTTCATAAAACCAATAATTTCCCCGAATTCACAGGTCGCGTCTGTCCCGCTCCATGTGAAGGCTCCTGTGTACTAGGAATCACCAATCCGCCTGTCACGATCAAAAATATCGAATACTCGATTATTGACAAAGGCTGGGAAGAAGGCTGGATCGTCCCCGAACCACCTGCTAAGCGCACGGGCAAAAAAGTTGCTGTGATTGGTTCTGGTCCCGCAGGATTGAGTGCCGCCGCTCAACTTAATAAAGCAGGACATTGGGTAACAGTTTACGAACGTGCCGATCGCGCGGGAGGCTTACTGATGTATGGCATTCCCAACATGAAGCTGGACAAGGAGAAAGTGGTATTGCGCCGCTTGAATATTCTTGAGCAAGAGGGCGTGAAATTTATCTGTAATACTGAGATTGGCAAAGATCTTCCTGCGGAAGATTTGCTCAAAGAATTTGATGCTGTTGTTATTTGCACAGGTGCAACTAAGCCCCGTGATTTAAGTATCGAAGGACGCGAGTTCAAAGGCATTCATTTTGCGATGGAATTCCTGACTGCGAATACTAAGGCAGTTCTCAACGGTGAATCAGGGAATGACTTCATTTCTGCTCAAGGCAAAGATGTCGTAATTATCGGCGGTGGTGATACGGGCACTGACTGCGTTGGCACATCGATCCGTCATGGCTGTAATAGCGTCGTTCAGTTAGAAATTATGCCTAAGCCTCCACTAACCCGCGCCAAGGACAATCCATGGCCCGAATGGCCAAAAGTCTACAAGATGGACTATGGGCAGGAAGAGGCAAGTGCAAAGTTTGGTGACGATCCCAGAGCTTATATCACCACGGCAACTAAGATCGAAGGAGACGAAAATGGTCAGGTCAAAGCTGTCCATACCGTCCAAGTGCAATGGGAGCGAAACGATAAAGGTCAGTTCATTCCTAAGCAAGTAGCTGGTACTGAGAAGGTGATTCCTGCTCAGATCGTACTACTGGCAATGGGTTTTCTCGGCCCTGAGCAGCCTTTACTTGATTCTCTAGCCGTGGAACGAGATCCCCGTAGCAATGTTAAAGCAAACCATGGTCAATTTACCACTAGTCTTTCTAGTGTCTTCGCAGCAGGAGACTGTCGCCGTGGTCAGAGCTTAATCGTTTGGGCGATTAACGAAGGTCGTGGTGCGGCTCGTGAATGCGATCGCTATCTTATGGGTAATACAGATTTACCCTAGGTCATACAGCGCCTTGCGCTGTCGGAAAACCCAGAGGAACCTGTAAAACTGCCGCAAAGCGGCAGTTTTACAGGTTCCTCTGTACCCTTTAAAGCCTCAATAGGCTGTAACTTAAGGAATAAATTATGGAAAGTAATGTGTCAGTGTCGCCTGAGACTGTCTATGAAAATCTCAAGCAACTTGATCAAGTAGACCTCACAACTAGTGCGGTCTATCGTGAAATGGCTCAGGAAGTTCTCGCCGACTCAGCTATTAACTGTGATGTTCGCGAAGCGATCGCTGATCGTCTCAATCAAGCAAATCAACAACTAATTAATACCACAGTTAGTAAAACTGATAGCTACTAGCCACAAACAGCAGCTAAACCAGTTTCGGGGTTTGCAGCACGCTAGCGTGCTGCAAACCCCCGAAATTGGTTTTTTGAGAGGCTACCTTTCAAAAAATCAATTTCCATCATGAGAATTGCTATACCTAGTCTCAGCAAAGTATGATAAATTCAGATTTTTGTTAAAATAAACATCTGGCAATATTAGAAAAAATGTCCTTAACACGTTTTGTTGCCAATAATCGCCAATTTATCTAATAATCCAAACCTCTAGATATGCCTGATTCCCTATCTGCTTCTGCCAAACTCTACGACAACCTGATCACAATTTATAACAAGTTGTCATTGCTAGAGCGACAGATGATCCAGATTTTTGCGATCGCATATGAGCCAATTAATCGCAGCATATATTTTGATTGTTTGCTTCAGCTTGGACTTAAAGACAAAGATAATAAGCACTTTACTGATATTAGTCTCAAAGGATATATTGATCGGTTTTTAAAATTAAAACTACTCACGCAAGATCGTTCTCAAGGCACGCAATGCCACCCGCATCTAATCGACATTGTCATGCGCGATGCGGTTAAGTCAGGACAATTCGAGAAGATCGTCACTGTGATCGAATTACAAATCCCTGTCCCATCTTACGGAAGAACTGACTCACGAACTTTCAGGAGTGAATCACAGTTTATTCGTGAAGTGAGGATCGGCATTTATCGCCAAGATATTCAATTTGTTGCTAAGCAGTTTGAAGACTTTTATCGTTTTGGCTATTCACAACAGAAGATCACCTTAGAATCAATCTTGTATCAAGTCTGTAGTAATCACTTTGATGTTGAATGGTTCCAGACTTTAAATCCAGAGTTTTATGAAATTGCTCTAGCAACAATTTTAACCAATGGAATGCTAAAGCTCAAGTCAACTGATGAAGCCTTTACACTCTTACTAAGAGGATTTCAAGAAAATGGCGATCGTTGTACAGAGCCGTCTCTACTAGTTTTGATGGAACAGAGTTTACTGCGTGGTAATTTGCAGACTGCTCAATCAGCTTACGATCGCTTATCTAGTAGCCACAAAAATGCTGGGGATGCATTACTGGCTTGGCTGTATTTTCTGAAAGGCGATCGCGAATTTGCGATCGGGCAGTTTCGGCAATCCCTGAAGATGATCAAAAAAGCTACAGGCAAGCGTCAAGTTTACTTCAGCGGTGAAGCGGGACTATTTTTTATACTGGCGTTAATTCAAGAAGGTACTGTCGAGTGTATGCGCGAAGCCGAAGGTTACACGGCGATCATGGCAAAGCAGACCAACCATTGGTTACAAGTTACCTATAGCCGACTACAGAAGGTTTTGAAGTTTCAATTGGGGGATATCCCTCAAAAAGACTTGCTCAGCAGTGAATATATTCATAATCATACTGAAAGTCATTGTCTTGAAGCTTTTTTTAGCGCCCTTTGTCTATATTGGGTAAATCCCGAAAAAGCAAGAATCGAATTGCCAAAAATTCTGGAACCATTACTCAAACAATCGGTTAATGCTGAATATCATTGGCTATCTATGGAAGCAGCAGAATTGCTTGGAGAACTTGCTCCTAATTCTATCCATCAAAAACATGCTCAAAAATTACGCCAAGCAAATCAAATTTCCACTATTGTCAATTTGATTCGTCCTCAAGAAACTTGGGAGTTAAGTCTCAATGCTCTACTAAACCTAAGCCAATCACCACAGGAACAATCAAAGTCAGCCAAAATTTCACCGCAACGATTGGTATGGTTTATTACTTTTAATAAGGGATTATGCACGATTCAGCCGAGAGAACAGAAAATTAATGCCAAGGGTGTATGGAGTGCGGGGCGAAATATTGCGGTTAAGCGATTAAAAGAATCCGTGCATGATTTCCCCTATATGACTCCGCAGGATATGGTTGTTTGTTCCCATGTGCAGGTCTATTCCTATCATGGATACTACGGGCAGAGTCAATATGAATTTGACGAAGATACGATCTGCGCCTTAGTAGGACATCCATTAGTTTTTTGGGAGGATTCGCCGACAACTCGTGTCGATATCGTCAAGGGGGAGCCAGAGTTACTGGTCAAAGCAGGGAAAAGTGATCGCCTGTTTTTAGAGTTTTCACCTCAGTTAAAGGATGGACAAAATTTTGTTGTCACCAAAGAAAGCCCCACGCGCTTAAAAGTCATACAGGTAAATGAGTCCCATCGTCGCATTACCGAAATCCTTGGCAAGAAAAACCGCTTAGAAATTCCTGTGGCTGCTAAGGATAAGGTTCTGGCGGCGATTCATGGCATATCTTCGATTGTGACGGTGCATTCTGATATCGGCGGTGGTGTAAGTGATGCCGAGGAAGTCCCATCGGACAGCAAGCCCCATGTGCATATTTTACCTGCGGGTGATGGTCTAAAAGTGGCGGTACTAGCTCGTCCCTTACAAATGCGGGAGCTTACTATCGACCAGGAACTGGCGGTACGACCGTGCTAGCCGAGATCGAGGGTAAGCGCTTGCAAACAACTCGCAATCTTAAAGAAGAGAAAAAACTTGCCAATGAAGCGATCGCCGCTTGTCTGACCCTTGGCAATTATGAAGAGCAGGAGAGCGAATGGACAGTTGATGATCCAGAGTTCTGCCTAGAGTTATTGCTAGAGCTACAGGCTTTAGGCGATCGCATTATCTTGGAATGGCCAGAAGGCGAGAGAATGCGAATTAGCCATCGTGCCGATTTTGGCGATTTTCGGATGTCGATCAATCAAAGTCGCGACTGGTTTGAGACTGAAGGCGAGTTGAGATTGGGCGAAGATAAAGTGCTAGATATGCAACGCTTATTAGAACTTTTAGACAAAACACCTAGCCGATTTATTCCCCTCGGTGATGGTCAGTTTATTGCTCTCACTCATCAGTTTCGTCAACGTCTAGATGAGTTCCGTCGCTTATCCGAAAAGCATGGCAAAGGCACAAGATTTCATCCCTTAGCTGCTCTAGCTCTAGAGGATTTTGTCGATGAAATTGATGATCTCAAGGTTGACAAGCATTGGAAAGCGCATGTCAAGAAAATCAAAGAGATGCGTAACTTCGAGCCGCAATTACCCTCGACCTTACAAGCAGAACTGCGTGATTACCAAATTGAAGGCTTTGAGTGGTTAGCAAGGCTTGCCCATTGGGGCGTTGGCGCTTGCTTAGCTGATGATATGGGCTTAGGTAAAACCTTGCAAGCTTTAGCGTTGATTTTGACCCGTGCGCCTCAAGGTGCAACGATGATTGTCGCGCCAACATCAGTCTGTATGAACTGGATTGGTGAAGTCGCTAAATTTGCACCAACCTTGAATGTGATTGTGTTCGGCACAGGCGATCGCCAAAAGGTATTAGATAATCTCCAGCCCTTTGACATCGTGATCTGTAGCTATGGACTATTGCAGCAGGAAGAGGTTGCCGAAATGCTTGCCAAGGTGGAATGGCAAACTGTTGTCCTAGACGAAGCCCAAGCAATCAAAAATACCGCAACTAAGCGATCGCAAGCAGCGATGAACTTGCAAAGCGGCTTCAAATTGATTACTACAGGAACACCAATCGAGAATCATCTCGGCGAACTATGGAATCTATTTAGGTTTATTAATCCCGGTTTGCTTGGCTCCCTTGATAACTTCAATACGAATTATGCTAATCCGATCGAGCGATCGCAGGATAAAGAAGCCCGCAATCAATTGAAAAAATTAATTCAACCATTCATTCTCCGCCGCACCAAAAACCAAGTGCTGAAGGAGTTACCATCGCGCACAGAAGTAACTCTGCAAGTGGAACTCACCAAAGAAGAACTAGCCTTTTATGAAGCTCTAAGACGCGATGCGATCGCAAAACTAAGCGGTAGTGAAGCCCAAGCAGGACAAAAGCATCTACAAGTTCTCGCAGAAATCATGAAGTTACGTCGCGCTTGCTGCAATACCAAGCTCGTCAGACCTGATATCCCTTTACCGAGTTCTAAGCTTCAGCTTTTTGGTGAAGTGGTCAGCGAACTTATAGACAACAAACACAAAGCGCTGGTATTTAGCCAATTTGTCGATCATCTACATATCATTCGCGATTATCTAGATTCGCAAAAAATCAGCTATCAATATCTCGATGGCAGCACCCCTGCCAAAGACCGCAAAAAGCGGGTGGAAGCCTTCCAAGCAGGTGAGGGTGATGTCTTCTTGATCAGCCTCAAAGCTGGCGGTACGGGGCTAAATCTCACGGCGGCGGATTATGTAATCCACATGGACCCTTGGTGGAACCCTGCGGTGGAGGATCAAGCTAGCGATCGCGCCCATCGCATCGGTCAGAAGCGCCCCGTCACGATTTATCGCCTTGTTGCCAAGGGAACGATCGAAGAGAAGATTGTCGATTTACACGCTCATAAGCGCGATCTCGCGGATAGCTTGCTGGAAGGTACAGACATGAGCGGTAAGGTGACAACTGATGCGTTGCTGCAATTGATTAATGAGATTTAGAAAACCAAAAAATTTGTGTCGCACGCACAGCGTGCGACACAAATTTTTTGGTTCAGAACCAGTAAAATTTTTGAAAGGGTTGCTTTGCAACCCTTTCAAAAATTTTACTATGGTTCGTTTGTTATGATAAGGATCGCTGATTTTAATCACGTCCTCAATAACTCCTAAGCTCATGGCAATGTTCGACATCCGTACACCTTGGCAGCCCACCGCCGATCAACCCAAAGCGATCGCCCAATTATTTGACGGATTGCAAAAAGGAATGCATTACCAGACCCTTCTGGGTGCGACGGGAACAGGCAAAACCATGACTGTTGCTAATGCGATCGCAAAATATCAAAAGCCGACTTTGGTTCTCGCTCACAACAAAACCTTAGCAGCTCAACTTTGTAATGAATTGCGCGAATTTTTCCCCAATAACGCCGTTGAATATTTCATTAGTTATTACGATTACTATCAGCCTGAAGCTTATATTCCTGTTACCGATACTTATATTGAGAAGACGGCTTCGATCAACGATGAAATCGATATGTTGCGTCACTCAGCAACGCGATCGCTATTTGAGCGCAAAGATGTAATTGTGGTCGCATCGGTAAGCTGTATCTATGGTTTAGGGATTCCTGAACAATATCTCAAGGCTTCGATCCCCTTAGGTGTGGGTGTGGAATATGATCAGCGAGAATTGCTAAAAGCACTGACAAATGTGCAATATGAGCGTAACGATGTAGAAATGGGACGTGGTAAATTTCGGGTCAAGGGTGATATTTTAGAAATTGGTCCCGCTTATGAAGATCGCACGATTCGGGTAGAATTTTTTGGTGATCAGATTGAAGCAATTCGCTATGTTGATCCTGTTACAGGTGAGATTTTGCAAAGTTTAGAAGCTATAAATATCTATCCTGCGCGGCACTTTGTCACACCCGAAGATCGTTTAGAAATTGCCTGTGTGGAAATTAGAGAAGAGATGGAAGCTCGGCTGGAAGAGCTAACTAATGCAGGAAAATTACTAGAAGCTCAACGTTTAGAGCAACGCACAAAATATGATCTAGAACTATTGAGCGAAGTCGGTTTTTGTAATGGTGTGGAGAACTATTCGCGGCATTTGGCAGGTCGGGAAGCAGGAGAATCTCCCGCTTGTTTAGTGGATTATTTCCCCAAAGATGATTGGTTGTTGATTGTCGATGAGTCCCATGTTTCGATCCCACAAATTCGCGGTATGTATAACGGCGATCGCGCAAGGAAGATGACGCTGATCGATCATGGTTTTCGATTGCCAAGTGCGGCGGATAATCGTCCGCTTAAGGCTGATGAGTTTTGGGGCATGGTCAAGCAATGCATTTTCGTGTCGGCAACTCCTGGGGATTGGGAAATGGAAGTTTCTGAACAAGTTGTTGAACAAATTATCAGACCGACAGGCGTAGTCGATCCAGAAATATTTGTGCGTCCAACCGAAGGGCAAGTGGATGACCTGTATCATGAAATCCAAGGACGGATTAAGGTCAAGGAACGGGTGCTAATTACGACGCTGACCAAGAAAATGGCGGAAGATTTGACCACCTATTTTCAAGAACGAAATCTTTTGGTACGGTATTTACATTCGGACATCAAATCTATTGAACGGATTGAAATCCTTCAAGATTTACGGCGCGGTACATTTGATGTATTGATTGGTGTGAACTTGTTGCGTGAAGGTTTGGATTTACCTGAAGTTTCCTTAGTCGCCATTCTTGATGCCGATAAAGAAGGATTCTTAAGGGCAGAGCGATCGCTGATCCAAACGATCGGACGCGCCGCACGAAATATTGGTGGACAGGTGATTATG
>CASBRC010000212.1 GCA_949128015.1 Synechococcales cyanobacterium PMM_0003 | reverse complement strand
TTTTGATATTGATCCGCACCCTGTTTTAAATCAGAGTATTCAAGTTAATTTCCTAACCCAAGAAGTACAGCAACGCGACTATCACAATTCCCATAATCCACCAATTCTCCATCGTAAGGAAACTTTCGTAACGACCGACTATCCTCACTATCAACTATTTATCAAACTTACAAAACAAGAAGAAGCGATCGGCTTACTAAATGAAACTCGCACCATCGGCACACGCGAAGGATGGGAACATCGCTTACGAGAATTTCAAGTCAAAATTGAAGGACATCAAGTTCTCTCACTCCCCACTCCACTAGGGAGAGTGTCTGGGGATGAGGGTTTACTCAAAATCGATCGCCACAAAGCAGCTATCCATCGCCCCAATTTATCAAAACCCGTCCGTCTCGCCTTAGAATCAGGAATCTTTAGCGAAGGCACGACATTCTTTGACTATGGCTGCGGTCATGGTGAGGATATCAAGCGAATTAGCGATCGCGGTTTTACTAGTCATGGTTGGGACCCATACTACCGCCCAAAAAACGAACTTGTAAAAGCGGACATTGTGAATCTTGGCTACATCATCAACGTCATCGAGTCACAGACTGAAAGACGAGAAGTATTAATCAAAGCTTGGGAATTAGCGCAACGTGTTCTCGTCGTCTCAGCACAGGTCTTAATCGCTGATACTAGACAGGGGCAAATTGCCTATAGCGATGGCAGCATCAGCAGTCGCAACACATTCCAGAAATATTACGAACAAGAAGAACTCAAACTCTACATCGATCAAGTCTTAGGAGTGGATTCCATACCTGTCGCCTTGGGCATTTATTTTGTCTTTCGCGACGATTCCCAAGCCCAAAGTTTTAGAGCATCACGCTTTCGCTCTCGCGCCACTACTCCCAGAATTAGACTCGTCTCCAAACGCTTTGAAGATTATCGTGAACTTCTCTCACCTTTGATGGAGTTTTTGACTGAACGCGGTCGATTACCAATTGGCGAAGAATTATCAATCTTTGATGCTCTCATATCTGAATTTGGTACTATCCGCCGCGCTTTTAATCTGATTGTAATGGCAACTAATCAAGACGAATGGGATGCGATCGCTGATCGGCGACGACAAGATATTCTGGTATTTCTTGCTCTGAGTAATTTTGATAATCCATACAAGCGTCTTAAACTTAGCCAACTTTCGCGAGAATACCAAAATGATATTAAATCGCTATTTGGTTCTTATCAAGCCGCTTGCACCACTGCTGACCTATTGCTTTTTAATTTGGGTCGGGAAGGTTTCATCGCAACTTGTTGTCAAAACAGTAAAATTGGCAGGTGCGATCGCCAAGCGCTTTATATCCATGTCTCTGCTTTAGAGCGTCTCGATCCGATGCTGCGCCTTTATGAGGGTTGTGCAAGTCGCACCATAGGCAGAATGGATGGAGCCACTCTGATTAAGTTTCATCTTCATAAGCCCAAAATTAGCTATCTATTTTATCCAGATTTCGATCTCGATCCGCATCCAAAAATGCAAGCATCTATGCAAATCGATCTCCGAGATTTGCACGTTCGCTATCGCGACTATCATAATTCTGATAATCCCCCTGTACTCCATTACAAAGATGCTTATGTCTTACCTAACTATCCACAATATGAGAAGTTTGCCAAATTAACAAAACAGGAAGAAAACTGGAGAATATTAGACAATATGCAGGAAATTTCTCACTGGCAAAGCTGGCAACAAAGGCTAATAGAATATTGTACAGAACTACAAGGGCATCGCCTTATCTGGCGCAAAGGTGCTGACCCAGAAGCAGTTAAATTATTAAAAGCGCGTCACAAAACCAAGAAACAGGATTGAGAATGCTGCATAGCAGCATTCTCAATCCTGTTTCTTGGTAAGCAAATGCTAAATTTTGTGGGCAGTATGGAAAGCAGAAATGTAGTGAAGAGTAAGGCGATCGCCAAAATTGCTATTTAGTACCTCTTTCAATTTGGCAAACAGATTATTTCTTTCATTTTCGTTTAGCGCAATGTACGGCGATAGTGTACTTAGTAGCAAGAGATAATCATCGAGGCTATAGTTAGCAGTACAAACAGAAGATCCGTAATGTAAATCATCAAAATATCCTGAATTAGCAATGTTTCGGCTGAACTCTTGGAAATGTTCTTGGTGAGTATCTTGATCCTCGTATCGAGCATACACAGGAACCGAAGGCGCTAGCATTTGATAAACATGATCAACTGATTGATAAGCTTCAAAATCAAGCTGCGGCGGCGTATTCCATAGCAAAATGAGATGACCATTCGGTTTTAAGGCTGCTACGGATTTGGAATAAGCGATCGCTGGATCGATCCAATGCCAAGATGTCGCCGCTAATACTGCTTCAAAGCGCTCTTTTTCTAATTCCCATTCCTCAAAAGAAGTATTCAGGATTTTGACATGAGAATATTCAGCACAGTTTTGTTGGGCTAATTCTGAAGCTTCTCGATTAGGCTCTAAACTTAACAAAGAAAAGCCCATTTGGGCAAATTGAACTGTGGCAAGGCCCGGTCCGCAACCTAGCTCAAGGATATTAGCAGAATCAGAAAGCTGTGTAAGTGCGATCGCACGAGAGATAATCTCTTGTGGATAACGCGGTCTAACTCGATTATAGGCAACTGCAACCGCACCATACCAAGTCTTCTTTGAGTCTAGAGTCTTATCTCCATAGTCTTTTAATACTTCTGACCAACTTTTATTATTATTCATGTGTTAGTTCCCATCCTGTCATAACACCTTTGCATCTCTACCACTCTCATCCGTCAATCAAAAACTCTCGCATCAATTGATTCACTAACTGTGGTTGCTCTTGCTGCACCCAATGGCTACAATTGGGAATATAACGAATACGCAAATCCTGCACGTATTTTTCAGTGTCATAGGTGAGTTCTTTACCCAAAGCCTTATCTTCTTCGCCCCAAATCAGCAAAGTAGGCATGGTAAGAATGCCCCAAAATTGCTCCTTGAATAGATAGTCTGGTAGATTGCGATAGTAATTAATCACACTTGTCAAGACACCTCGTTTAGCGAAGGCGTTTTTATATTCCTCAATATCAGCGTCAGTAAAAGCACTCTGATTGATCGCCATACCTCTAAATACCTGCTCAATTAGCCTATAGTCGTCTAGCTGAATCAATAATTCAGGCAAAATTGGAATTTGAAAGAAAGCGATATACCAGCTTTTGAGCATCTGCTGCGGTGTACGCAATCCTGCCGCAAATTTAGCAGGGTGCGGGAGATTCATCACAATCAACCGCTCGACCAATTCGGGATAAGCATAGGCAAATGACCATGCGATCGCTCCGCCCCAATCATGCCCGACAAGAATGCACCGATCATAGCCCAACCCCTCAATCACGCCTTTCACGTCTTTCACAAATTCTGACATGACATAGGCAGATTGAGCTTTGGGCTTATCGCTATCGTTATAGCCGCGCAGATCGATTGCAACTACTTTGTGATCCTTGGCAAACTCTGGAATTTGATGCCGCCAAGAATACCAAAACTCTGGAAATCCATGCAGCAAGAGCATCAGCGAACCTTTACCTTGGGTCACATAATGCAAATTTATGTTGTTGGTATGAATAGTGTCGTGATGCAATGACTGTTCGGACATGAGTATATGTCTATTCCTTATGGGTCTAATTTCAGCAAAGTTATTAAGTATTCAGCAATTGTACTAAAAGTCATGTGACCCCAAAACTGCTTGAGAGCGTGTATGAAAAGTTTTAGATATATTTAATTTAGACACATTTATAAATTTATGAAGTTTGTTC
>CASBRC010000211.1 GCA_949128015.1 Synechococcales cyanobacterium PMM_0003 | reverse complement strand
TTCTGGTTTTCCCCCTTTGCAAGGGGGAATTAAAGGGGGTTTTTGAGACTTGTGTGTACACCGTAGCTCCTTGCAAAGGAGAGGAGAACAAGAAAAACTCTGGCTCCCCTTCTCCTTGCAAGGAGAAGGGGTTGGGGGATGTGGTGCATTTTCTGTCCACGTAACATCAGTTAATACGAGTGACGACAGATATATGATGCAAATTGCTGGTTTATAGTTACTTTTTAGGAAAAGTTTCTAAAAAAATGTTAGTTTTTGGTAGAGCAATTCCAATATCAGAAATATTTATCAGAAATAAATGCCGATGGAGCCAGTCAGATCTCTGATCAAAAATAGTAGCAATGTAGTTACGCCTTTACTAGAACTGCGTGATATTCACAAAAGCTTTGGGACTAATGCTGTGCTAAATAGCGTTGATCTCACTGTGCATACAGGTGAAGCGATCGCAATTATTGGACCCTCTGGTACTGGTAAATCGACAATCTTGCGGCTTATTTGCGGATTACTTGCCCCAGATCAAGGTGAGCTGTATATCAATGGTAACCTTGTTGCCTCTGAAGAGGATATCCAAGACGAAGGCTATGGGTTGAGCATCGGCATGGTGTTTCAAAATGCAGCTCTATTCGACTCGCTCACGGTTGCTGAGAATGTTGGGTTTTCATTATTTGAGCATTCCCGTTTGTCACGCCGCGAGATTTATCGATTGGTCGAACATAAACTTGCCCTTGTGGGTTTAGAAAATATTAGCGATCGCTATCCTAGCCAACTATCAGGCGGGATGCGAAAGCGCGTTAGTTTTGCCCGTGCAATTATGGATGACCCCACAGCGAAAACGCAAACCAAAAAAGTGTTACTCTACGACGAACCCACCGCAGGACTCGATCCTGTGGCTTCGACCATTATCGAAGACTTAATGCGATCGCTGCGAGAGCAACAAGTTTGTGATAGCTATGTTGTCGTCACTCACCAAGACAGCACGATCCGCCGTACTGCTGATCGCTTGATTGTTCTTTATCGTGGATCGGTGCGCTATGCAGGAAACGTGAGTACAATTGATACTGCCGACAATCCGTATGTCAAACAATTTTTTAGTGGCAGTATTGAAGGTCCAATTCAACTTTTGACTAGGGAGGTATAAGGCTCGTGCAGCGAAAAACATTACGCGACGGTGCGCTTGGCTTATTTATCATCGGTGGAGTAGTTGCGCTTGGAGGCTCATTATTATGGTTGCGCGGGCTGCAACTAAATAGCTCTAAGTTTGTATTTACGATCAAAATCGCTGATGCGAGTGGACTAAATTCTGGCTCAGTTGTGAGATTTCGTGGCGTAGAAGTGGGGCGAGTTACCGCACTGACAGCCCAAACCGAGGGCGTTGATGTGCAAGTAAGCATTGAAAATTCAAGATTAATTATTCCGAAGAATTCATCTGCCGAAACTAATCAGAGTGGTTTTTTGGGAAATACCAACATCGATATTTTTCCTCCTCAAGATAAATTAGCGATCGATCCTAAAATGAGTCCGATCGCCAAGGACTGCAATGCCGATTTAATTATTTGTCAGGGAGGAGAAATTGAAGGAATTCGCGGTGTAAGCTTTATCGCATTGCTTAAGGATTCAAGTGCCGCGCTACGTCAAATCAACGATCAGGGCTTGATCAATAACCTAAATGACACGTTGCTTTCTGCAAAAGCAACGGCTAAAAGCATCCAAAAATTGACGGATTCGGCAAATCGGGTGGTTGGTACATTTGAAACGCAAATTGCTAGATTTGGTGATACAGCCGACGCAATTAGTGGTGCAGCCACGAAAGTTGGGAATGTCGCCAATAGCGCCCAAGACTTAATCGAGGTCAACCGTGAAAAACTAGCGCAAACCCTTGATGGTATTGCGGCTACTTCTAAAGAAGCGCGATCGCTTTTGGCTAGCGCTAAGCCTTTATTAAGTGATGGCAAGCTGATTGCCAATTTGCAGCAGCTCGCAGAAAATGCGGCGGAAACCTCAGCAAATCTTCGTAAAGTATCAGGTGAGTTAAACGATCCTACTACTATGGCTTCATTGCGCGAAACCCTTGACTCGGCAAGAGCGACTTTTGCTAATGCCAAAAAAATTACCGCCGATCTTGATGAACTAACTGGAGATCCGAAACTGCGTAGTAATATTCGCAATTTGATCAATGGTTTAGGTGGTTTGCTTTCCAATGCTCCAAACATAGACTCAATTGCCCCAACTGCGACTAATGCGCAGCCTAGTGAACCAGCAACGAAATCACCTGCAACTGTGGAAGTAGCCCGCAATAAAGTGATTAAAGCTACGCCTGATGACGATCGCTTCAAACGCGAAAAATCTATGGACTCCCAAAAAGTAAAAATCAATAGTCCTAAACCCAGCAGCACAATTGTTAAATCAAAAGCAGACTCTACGACAGATACTCCCTTCCCACTCAAAAATTAGCATTGCGGCGCGAAGCGCCACAACGCTAATCTGATAATTTAAATAATCGATGAATTTACTACCTAGTCAAGTCTGGCTAATTATTGGTATTGCTCTTTGCGTGATTGAGCTACTGGTTCCATTGCCAACTTTTTTGATTGCTGGGGCTATGGGACTTGCGGCGTTGCTAATTGCTGCGATCGCAATAATTCTTCCTATTCCTGCCATCCAAGTATTGTTATGGATGTTAGTTTCAGGGCTGTTAGCCATGTTTTCGCGGCGATTCATTCCTAAGGATTCACGTCAGCTTCAAGAGGCGAGTGAGGGCTTGACGCTGACAGAAATTCCCGCAGGAGAGACGGGAAGAGTCAAGTATGAAGGGGGATCGTGGAAAGCAAGATGTGATAATCCGCAAATTGCGATCGCAGCTCAGCAAAAAGTAATCGTCCTCAGGCGACAAGGTACGACATTAGTAGTCGTACCTGAAAATTGGTTGAATTAAACCCAAAGATCTGTAGCGTGCGCTACAGATCTTTGGGTTTAATAACAGCGCAAAGCGCGATAAATGTTCTTCATGAATATTAAGAAAAAATAATTTTCAATTTAGACAGCCAAAAGTTTTCCACAGACTTTTCCACAGATATCGTGGCTTTTTCCACAGATTAACAATAGTTTTCCACAGG
>CASBRC010000210.1 GCA_949128015.1 Synechococcales cyanobacterium PMM_0003 | reverse complement strand
TTGCCGATCGCAGGTACCGGCCGAACCAATACCCGCAGGTTTTCTAGTTGCCACGCCCAATTCCCAACTTCCCAATTCCCGCAAGCTTGCTCGGTTTCCGATTGCTGGCTGATGAATTCGCTCGGTCATGAGAATGCAATCAACCACATCGGCATAGGCGACGATCGCGCCCAGAGGTAAGTCCGAGGCGTTCAGACCAAACTTTTCGCATATTTCCTTATGCAGCTTCATCCCAGCATGAATCGCGATCGGGCCCCGGTGCTTTGTGGGCCATGTCCGAGTCTCGAACCGCTTGACTTTGAGCGCGATTAAGCTGGCATACGGCTGATGTAGAGTTACGGCTTTTTTGGCAGTTCCTCCGAGGCTGGTGCGATCGGCTCTGGCATCAATCGCGAGGCGGAAATTTCATAATGACTTTTCCCCTTTACTCGCTTATCGAGTTTCACCTTGCACTCTTGCTCACCATGCTCGTCATCAAAAACCACGACAATTTCCCCAACCGCACCCCTGTAGTCTTTGTTATCGGGCGCGGCAATCACAACCCGATCGCCTAGCTTAAATTCCTTCCTTTTTTTCGAGGCCGTGACAGTCTGCGGGGCGATCGACTCTGGCACGGCTTCGACTGTTTGCGGTTCGACTGTCAGCGGGGCGATCGGTGCTGATATCGTGGCTGGGGATAGCAGCGATAGATATTCCCCAGAGATTTGTCGGGATTTTCTCAATTTGCCGCCCATCTCGATTTCAGAGTCGAAGTCGATCCAAAAATCGCCTTTGCCCAAATCTTCAGTTACTGTCGCGGGTTGGCCGATGAGGTGGCGATCGAGGCCGGGGTAGTCCTGATTAATCTCCACTCGATCGCCTACCTCGAATTTCACTACGGGATTTTGGGGAGTGGGTGCGAGAGTTTCGGTGTGGGCGATCGGGTCTGCGCTGTGTGCCAATTCGTTTTTTGTGCGTGTGCCAATAAAATCCTCAGAGAGGCACTTTACCCCCCATCCCCCCTGTGACAGTTGGTGACTGATGACTATCGGGTCAACGCCATACTGTGCGATATATTCAGTAGTTTTTAAACTGTCACACTCTGAAGAATTGATGACTAATTGATGACTATTGTGATGACTATTCTCTAATTCATACTGTGTAATAGTTTCAGAGTTATAGTCATCAGTTGAGTTTGTGAGTGTGGGGGGGGGAGGGGGTATAGAGAGAGCAGAGCGAGCTGGCACTGTGTTGGTTGTGCCAGTTTTCTCAAAATCTGGCAAGGAATAGAGATTGTAACGTTTGTCACCAGGGGCGGGTTTTGACGTTATCAGCCGCTTACTCTCCATCCTTCCTAGTGCATTGTAGATAGGGCCTCGCTGACTACGCTCTACTCCCAGCAATTCCATAATTTCAGGCCCTGAGAGTTCCCTGTCGGGATTGTTGCGGAAAAGATTAGTTAATCGTTCAGAATTTGATTGCTGCTGTTTGGCTTCTTCCTCATCTACTCCCACTTCAGAGACAAAATCAAATGAATTGTTTTCGACATTGAATTCAATGTTTAGTGATGTCCCTTCGGAGTCGCGGCTTGTCGCTGTAAAAATGCGTTTCGGACACTTCGGGTCTGCAATCATTTTTTTCTTGTTGTTGGGGTCGGGCTTAGCAATCCGCTCCAAATCCCACATTCCCCAGCAAGCGCCCACAATTGCCGTGCTACCGCGAGCCTTCGCAACACCGACAGCTTCATTTGATTTACTAGCATGGTGAATAAGAATGGCACTTGCGCGATACCGGGAAATCAGATCGGATAGTTCGTAAATGTTGTCTGCGAATTCGTCAGAATTCTCGCTAATTTCCTTACCTACTGTAATCTTTTTGAGTGAATCAATAATTACTAAGTCGGGTCGGAAATCTTCTAATTGTTTTTCCAGAACCGACATCTGGTCAATCGTCCATCGGGGGATAATCCGAATATTTTTGCTGTCTGATTTGCGGAAACCGCGCTTCTGCATTTCATTTTTTAAGGATTGCGGGGAAGCATCGGGACAGATTAAAAGCACCTTGCCTCGCTTTACTTCTCTACCTAGAAACCGACTCTCTCCGGTAGCCACGCAGAAAGCTAAATCCACAGCAGCTTTACTCTTGCCAACCTTGGGTAAGGCGACAAACAAAACAGTTTCGCCCACGGGTAACAATTCGGGCACCATCCATTCAATGCCCTCACTTTCCAAATCCCACAGTTCTTCAAAACTTAGGATTTGCACTTCTGCGGTTTGGGTGCGACTTTTCATCATCGCCATTGCTTCTTTTAGGCTGCTAGCTCCCATGCTGTACTTGGGTGCTAGCAGCGCGATTTGGCGAATACGCTCAACTTTATCCTCCATCTGAAGCAAACCTAAAAGCTCCAATTTGAAACGCTCCGCGTCCATATCCCGGCGCAGTGGCTTAATAAATTTGTGCTCCCATGAATAATCGCTCATGCCTGATTTCTGCCGAATTTCCTCAAGCTTAATATTGGCAGAGATTTCATCAGTTGCCGTTTTTAGGACGATTCGGGCCTGAGCGACGGCTTCTTCAATGGTTATTTTTTGAGCTTTGACGATAGCCTCCGCCCGACTGTGTTTCTGATTCTTTGCAACTTCCGACCGGATCGAATTCCAGTACCAGCCTTTGATACAGTTCTCTACACCCTCGCTTTTGCAGGCTGGA
>CASBRC010000209.1 GCA_949128015.1 Synechococcales cyanobacterium PMM_0003 | reverse complement strand
GTATTTTTTTAGATACGAATATATTTATCATTGGTGACGCTGATAAACAAAGTTCGGAAAGTTTGATTCTAGAATCACTTGGTTACAGAAACATGCCAATAGTTCTAAACGCTGAAATTGTAATGTCAGAAGAACTCATAGATCAAATTCGTCGAGTCAGCAAATATCTGTATGGCAAAGACCAAGCTGGCGCTATTATTTCTAACATTTGGCAATGGTTTAATATTCATTACCTACCTTCCACAATAGATTGGCGTGAAGAAAAACTTAAATTGATCGACAGCAAAATAATTCCATCTGAAGACATAGAGATATACCTCTCAGCAAAATATGGAGAAACAGAATGTTTTGTTTCTGGCAATAGAAAATTGCTTCAAGCGATCGCAGATTTTGAATGTCTAAATGCAGATGGCTTTATCCGAAAATATCTAAAGAGTTAAAATAAAAAATCTACAAAAAAATCAGCGAAATCCCATAATCCATTTAATCTGTGATTCAAACCTTTATTAGAGTTAAGCCATGCGTCCAATTGAGCTAATTGTCGAAGGATTTACCAGCTTCCGTTCCCGTCAAGTTTTAGATTTTACAACCCTCGACTTATTTGCGATTACAGGCGCAACAGGAGCAGGGAAAACTTCGCTACTAGATGCAATCACCTTTGCACTCTACGACGAAGTTTCTGCGAAACCTAGTGCGTCAAAGGAATTAGTTAGCCAAGGTGCAGCGCAATTAAAAGTAGAATTCAGGTTTATGATGCGTCAAACTGAATATCGCGCCATCCGCACATGGCGCAATCGCGGTAAAACAGATATCAAAAATTTTCTATTAGATGAGTTGAACGGTGAGGAATGGGAAAGATGCAGCACCCAAAAGACCGAAGACATCATCGGTATGGATTTCAAGACCTTTACCCGTGTGATCATCTTGCCGCAGGGTCAGTTTGATGAGTTCCTCAAGGGTGAAGCAGGTAAGCGGCGGGAGATTTTGCGGCAATTAGCAGGATTTCAGATTTTCGAGCAGATGCGTAAGGAAGCTAGCGATCGCAATAGTCGTTTTAAAGCGGAGCGAGAGGGCTTAGACAAGGTACTCGAAGGGATGCAAGCACCAACTATTGAAGAGATGAATGCTCAACAAATAGAATTAGAAAATCTTGAAGTTTCGATTCCTGAATTAGATATTAGAGCCAAAAATAGTCGGAAGTTATTAGAAGCGGAAGAAAGGTTATCTACTCAAATCCAGCAGTATTGGCAGTTTTCGCTAAAACTAGAACAACTTCAACAAGATGTACCAAAAATCCAATCGTTAGAAACTAAGTTGCGTAATGCTCAATTAGCTAATTCGATTGTCGGAACTTGGACAATTTTACAAACTACACGCAAACGAGTTGAAACTGCGATCGCAGATCTCACCAGTGCCACCAAAAAACTAGAATCAGCCAAACTCGATCTAGAAAGTCAGCAACAAAACCTTGAACAATCTCGCACCGCTAATATTGCAGCTCAAAGTCAAATCGAAGCTCAAGAGCGCAATCTCTCTCTAGCAGAGGCTCTAAATACACAACAACAGCAAAGTGAAGTAGAGCTAGAACGCGCCAACAAAAATGCATTAGAGCGATCGCAAGCTCTCGAAAAAGTTATCAAAGCTCAAAACCAAGCTGAAGCAGAATTACAAACAGCAGCTCAACAATTACAAAAAATTGAAACTGCGATCGCAAATTCTCACAACGATCCTCAACGCCTCGAAAATCTGCGTCAAGTCGCCGAACCACTTGCTCAGTGGCAAACGCTGCAAACCAATCTCACCAAACAACAGCTAAAATCTACACAGTTCCAATCGGAAAATCATAAGCTCACACAGCAATTAGATATAGCTCAACTTGCGATCGCAAAAGCGGTCAGCCAATTTCAAAATACAAGTACTACACTGGAAGCGGCAGAATCGTCTAATTTGCAAGCTTTACAAAGCAGCCATGTTAACGCTTTACGCGCCGAACTCCATGATGGTGATAACTGTCCCGTTTGTAATCATCTCTATGTAATTGAGGGATTGCCTCAACTACTAGAGATAGAACTTATTGACACCAATGATTTAAAGAAACAGCGAAATCTCAATGAGAAGCAATTGGCGAAACTGCGTGAAGACAAGGTAAAAATTGAGACAAACTTAGAATCATCTCAACAGCAATTACAGTCGCAAGCTCAGGAAATTACTGATTTAGAAACTCAGATTTCCCAATTGCAAAGACAGATTGACACAATCCTGCAAACTTCATGGCAAGCGGAAGAGCTTATTCGCGATCGCCAAGAATTAGAAAGTCAAGAACTAGCCTATCAAAAGCTAATAATTGAGCGAAAAGAAATTGCGATCGCATTTCAAACTGCCGAAAGCAAACTCAATACCAATCAAGAAAATCTGCAATTAGCCCAAACAGAATCTCAAAAAGCTGAACAGGAGCGATCGCACCGTACATCGCAACTGCAAGAAATTTCTCAACGCTTGCTAGAAATCACCGCAGACAAGAGCTATGAGTCTTTGCAACAGACAATTTCGCAAGCAAAAACAGAATTAAGCGATCGCTTACAAACCATCGAAAAAGCTTGTCAACAATCCCGTGAAACCTTTATAAAATATGAATCTGTTGCCACTAAAGCTTCAGAAAATCATGATTTAGTAATCTCTGAGTGCTCTCAACAAGAAACAAATTGGCAAAGAGAATTAGCATCAGTGAACTTCTCAGAGTCACAATTTCTAGCAGCACAAGTTTTGCGATCGCAAATGGATTTATGGCAAAAAGAAATTGAAAACTATCAACGCCAAGAACAAGACTTAATCACACGTTTACAAATTATTACTGAAGCAATCGCTGATCGGTATACTGACGAAACTGCGATCGCAAAACTACGAGAGGAAGCACAACAAGTAGACCAAGAGCTACAACTAGCGACAGAAAATCGCGCCTCGATTAAAGCATGGCTAGAACAAGCACAACAAAAGCGCCAAGAGTCACAAGAACTAGAAGATCGTAAAATTGCGCTACAAACTCAAGAGCAGACCTACCACACCCTCGCTCAAGATCTGCAATCCAACAAATTCCAAGAGTATATTCTTGATAGTCTGCAACAAGAACTCGCAAATCGAGCCTCAGTTCTATTACGGCAGCTTTCTGAAGATCGCTATATTCTCCAAATCGAAAGCGGCGACTATTGGGTATCCGACAACTGGAATGGCGGCGAAAAGCGGCGTGTCCGCACTCTCTCAGGTGGCGAGACGTTTGCGGCTTCGCTCTCGATGGCACTAGCACTATCAGAGAAATTATCAATGGGAATTGAACTCGGCAGCCTCTTCTTAGATGAGGGCTTTGGCACTCTCGACAGCGAAACTCTCGAAAGCGTCACCCAAATTCTCGAATCACTCCGCCAACAAGATCGGATGATTGGTGTGATTACCCATATCCAATCGTTAGCTGAGAGATTGCCTACACAAATCCATGTTCGTAAGTCTATCAACGGCTCAGAATTGGTAAGAATCTAAACTTTTAGATTCATGCGACGATCGCCTTCACAAAAGCGATTGCATCTTCTCTTGATGAAATCTTTCCTTCCACTTGAGCCATTTTCACACTTTCCAACAATTCCCCAATTTTAGGACTAGGCGCGATTCCCAAATCTTTTCGCAAATCATCGCCAGTGATTAACGCTATCGGATATGCGATCGCATCAGCAGGATTGAGCCAACGCTCTAGCCAAGGCGCGATCGCCTCTAGCTCATAGCCACCAGCCAAAGCAAGCGCTGCGATCGCAGGAAAGAACTCTAACGTTGGCTGAAAAAATTTGTATTGCTCTCTTGGTGAAGCATGATCTAAAAGAGCAATAAATTGGGATAGATAGCGCAAAATCCCCACTAGCCAACGCTGTTCAGCACGACTTAGCCCTAATGGCTCAAGAGCAGTTGCGCTATTGGTTAAAGCTGCTAATTTGATAATCATCAGTGCATAGCGATCGCCTGATAATTGTTTACCAAAAAACAACTCTAAACTTGGGAATTTTATCAACAATTCCAAAATCACACTTTCAATCTTGGCAAATCTCTTCAAATTCAAATGCTGACTTGGTAACCAATCTTCTAAAATGCGATCGCGAATTGCATCTAGCATCCATTGACTTCCATTAGCGATTGACAATAGATATCCTAATTCTGTACGAACCCGCTCCGCCGCCATCGTTTTTAATTTCGGCGCAAATTTGATCAAAACCTGCCGAGTTAAGCTCTCGATCTCAAAGCCCAACTGCGCCGCCTGACGATAGCCCCGCAAAATTCGCAAAGGATCGTCCACCAAGTTTTCAGGTGCAACCATCCGAATCCGCTTCGCATGCAAATCACCAATCCCATCAAAAGGATCAATAAAGTGTTCTTTTGCCTTCGGCAAAAGAACACTTTCATTAAGTTGATGATATTCGATTGCGATCGCATTCATGCAAAAGTCACGCCGACCCAAATCCGCTTCTAAACTACTACCCATCTGTTGAGCAAAATCTGCCGTTCCCTCTTTAAAAACTACTCGCGCAATTTGTCGCTCTGCATCTAGAACTACAAATCCTGCTTTATACTTACGAGCGATCGCCTGAGCCTTCTCTACAGCCTTCTCTGGTAACACAAAATCTAAATCGAGATATTTACCTTGACGACTTAATATGCGATCGCGTACCCATCCACCCACCAAATAAGCAGGCGTTGGTAAATCATTAAAATCAAATGGAAACTCATGCAAAATCTATTTATACCAATATGTTCAAGGATTTAATTGCTTAGGACATGTTATTGCTGAAAGAGAAAGATTCACCAAACAATAAGCTAAACAGGCTCAAATTCAAGCTGAACAAAAAACTTAACTTCTTGTTAACAAGCTTAGAGAGCTTAGAATTGATCCTGACTAGATTTAGTGGAAGTGCTTTATTCAAAAATCTCGGTTAGCTTGCAGACAAAATCGGGTAATAGAGGCGAAGTTATAGAATCATTCTCAAATAGAGTTTCTATTAAAACTAGAATTGCCTTTTCTCGGCGATAGACTTGGATTGACTTTATTCTCCAATCTATAATCCAATATCCGCGTACACCTTGAACTGAATAGAGCTTTAACTTTAATTCGCGATCGCGTCTTTCTTGTCCCGAACCTTCTGATAAAACTTCTACAACAAGATCGGGCGCAGCCGTCAAATGTCCTTGAGCATCAAGAATATCCGCTAAACGACCCTGCCGCACCCAAACAAAATCGGGAATAACATTATCAGTATCGCTAAAAATTATGCCTGGAGTTGTGGCGACCACACCTAGTCCTGACAACCGTGACCAAGCCTTTACTGCAAAACAAACATTATCGATCGCAGTTTGATGATTCCAATGCGGCGCTCTGGTCACAAGTAATTCTCCATCTATAATTTCATAACGAGTGTCATCATTAGGAAATAATTCCAAATCAGCCGATGTCCAACGCACTCGATTGTTCGTGGGTTCTTTGATTACTTCTGTTGTAATAGTCATAACTTCCTCACGCTTAAGATTGATTATATAATTCTGGAGACTCCTCAACGACCACTTCTTTTGATGTTAATGAACTAGGGACATCTAGTGACAACTCTAACTGATCGCCAGATTGATCATCTATTTCTTCATTATTAATGGAACTATCTAACTCATTATCAGAATTAATAGAAATAGAAGGATTAGAGATATCTGTAATAACATCATCTTCCTTGAGAATATTTTCTATAGTCGCGAGATTGCCTATTTCAGTAATCTGACTCTTAGTCGCCGCAATTCTGATTTTGTCAGTTACTTCAGTAGTCCGTTCAGCAATCATTGCAATGCTCTTTGGAGAAATATCTTCTGGTGTAGATGTCAGGATTTCTTTTGCAGCGATCGCATCAAGAGCAGCCTCTGCTGACTGATCCATCTCTAATGCTAAGGCATCAAAATTATTTGATAAAGATACTACTTCAGGAAGGGTATCAAAAAGACTTACCAGATCAGGCAGATCTTCACGTACCATTTTGATTGGTAAATTTGCAATCAAAGCCGTCATCCGTTTATCGGACTCTAAGCGAATATCCAATGAACCCTCGTCAAGTTCCACATATTTAGAAACTACGCGCATAATCTCATGGCGCATATTTTCAAAAACTTGCGGCTCGATCGCGGCTCGATCATGGGCAAGGATAAATTTTAAACGCTGCTTGACTTTTGCCCCACTAGGGACATTACTTCTTTGAAATAGGCGATCGAGCAGTGTTGAAATCATCACAAACCTCAGGAATTTCCACTAATCCAGCTTGACAGACGGGCAAAAAAGCCTTTAGGCGGAGCTTCGAGTTGTAAAAACTCAACTTCTTTACCTTCTAGCCTTTTGGCAACATTCATATAGGCAGTGCCTGCTAGCGATGGCTTTTCAGACAACACCAATGGTTCCCCTTTATTAGTGGAAACAATCACCTGTTCGTCATCAGGAATTACACCAATTAATTTAACTGACAAAATATCTAGCACATCTTCGACACTCATCATGTCGTTATTTTTTACCATCGCGGGGCGAATACGGTTGAGAATTAACTTAATATCCGTAATTCGATTAGCTTCGAGTAAACCAACAACGCGATCGGCATCACGTACCGCCGAAATTTCGGGAGTTGTCACCACAATCGCCTCTTTTGCGCCAGCGATCGCATTTTGAAACCCTGACTCAATTCCTGCGGGACAATCGATCAAAACATAATCAAAATATCGACTCAAAACTTCTACCAACGCCTTCATATGTGCTGCGGTAATTGCAGTTTTGTTGCGCGTTTGCGGAGCAGCTAAGAGAGACAAATTTGGTTGACGCTTATCTTTGACTAGGGCTTGGTCAAGTTTACATTCTCGCGCAATCACCTCTAGAGCGGTATACACGATCCGATTTTCTAAACCCAATAAAAGATCGAGATTTCGCAAGCCAAAGTCAGCATCCACCAAGACCACTTTGCGTCCGAGTTTGGCAAGGGCCATGCCGAGATTTGCTGAAGATGTGGTCTTGCCGACACCACCTTTACCAGAGGTAACAACGATAATGCGACTCATGTTTACAAATTACTGATTTGCGAGGGATAGTTTAGCGAAGAATGACTGAATGCCGAAAAGTCCATAACTTGGACAATCTTAATCGCAGGTGTACCTTGCGTACTCACAAATGCGACTTCTGGACAGAAAGATGTGGTCGGACTCTCAACACGAGCGATAAAACTAGCAATCCTAATTTGAGTTGCATCTAGGTGTAAGGCACTGACGACCGATTGAGCGTTGCCCTTAGCACCTGCATGAGCCATGCCTTTCAGCTTGCCACACACAATAATATCGCCTTCAGAGATTAGCTCCGCACCAGCATTAACATCACCGAACACAATAATACTGCCAGAATGTCGAATTTCTGTGCCAGATCTTACGGTCATCTTAATGTATAACGGATCATCGGTCGGCGCATTAGGAATTGGATTAAATCCTAATAACTCCCGAAAGACAGTACCTTGCTCAACAGAGAACCCCATACTAGCAGCATTAATCGCAGTCTGACGACGATTAGTAACAATGCAATGTAGCAAAAGTTGATAGTTTTGTAACGACTCGGATAATTCTTGAAGTTGGCGAGTATCAAGTAAGCGATCGCCTACTTGCAAATATACTTGCGTGCGAGGCTTCCAGTCATGACCACTCGCCGCCATGCGTTGCTCTAGTTGAGAAATTATTTCTTCCCAAGTCAAGGTTAGTAGCGAAGTCTCAGAATTGTTTGACTCTTGGCTGTCGGTAATTTGAGATGCAGCGCTATCATTTGGTTTATTAAATGGTAACTTGATTTTTTTCTCAGTTGGCAACAGCAGATTCAGCTTGCCATCAAGGGTTTTAAATCTTACTTGCGATATCTCAGGATCAGGCGGGATTGGTTCGTTCTGAGGCTTTTTAGTAGACTGACTAGGAATGAGCTTAAGTTCGCCGCCCTCGACATCCGCGACCGTGAGGGGCGCAGGAACGTTAAACGACTCCTCATTTTGGGCAGCCACCACAATGACTTCAGGCATCTCCGCAGATGACAAATCCCCTACGACCGACTGTAGTTTTGTAGGAGGTAGAGGATTAGATTTCACGGCAATATTACGCTGGTTGGCATTCATGAAGCTGTTTGCATTGCAAATTTAGCACTGTGCAATAAATAGGTAACAAGGGGCTTAAGCCCCTTGTTTATTTTAAGCTGAAGGCAGTAACTGAAGGTTATTTTCAGAACCACTCAAAGACTGTTGTTCGATCACTTTGACCTTGCCATCGTCATCAACATCAACCTGCACGCACGCACCTTCGCGGACTTTGCCTGTGAGGATCTCTTCTGCAAGAGAATCTTCGAGCAAGCGCATAATCGCCCGACGTAATGGACGTGCACCGTAGCTTGGATTGTAACCTTCTTGGACAAGTAAATCCTTAAAGCGATCTGTCACCGTAAGGACGATATCCTTATCAAGCATCCGTTTGAAGAACTCGTTGAGCATGAGATCGGCAATCTCTTTGACTTCGGGCTTAGTCAACTGGCGGAAGACGATGATTTCGTCAAGACGGTTGAGAAACTCTGGTCGGAAGTACTGCTTTAATTCTTCGTTAACGAGCGATCGGATGCGAGTGTACAGACTATCTTCTTGAGTAGCTGCAAAGTCAAAGCCGAGTCCACCACCACCTTTTTCGATTACCTTTGATCCGACATTAGAGGTCATGATCAATAGGGTGTTCTTGAAGTCAACGGTACGACCCTTGGAATCAGTTAAGCGACCATCTTCTAATACTTGCAACAACAAGTTAAAGACATCAGGGTGAGCCTTTTCAATTTCGTCGAATAATACAACGGTGTAAGGCTTACGTCGGACGGCTTCGGTAAGCTGACCGCCTTCGTTATAACCGACATAGCCAGGAGGCGAGCCGATCAATTTTGATACGGTATGGCGCTCCATGTATTCCGACATGTCGAGGCGGATCATTGCGTCTTCAGAGCCGAAGAAGTAGGCGGCAAGCGCTTTGGTTAACTCAGTTTTACCAACGCCTGTGGGACCTGAGAAAATAAAGCTAGCGATCGGGCGATCGGGACTCTTCAGACCAACACGGGCGCGGCGAATGGCGCGAGAAATTGCTTTCACAGCTTCATCCTGACCAATAACGCGACCATGAAGAGTTTCTTCCATCTGCATCAGCTTCATGGATTCAGACTCGGTAATCTTAAGGACAGGTACGCCAGTCCAAGAACTGACGATATAGGCTATGTCCTCTTCGGTTACATGGATTTCAGGAGCGTTCTCGTCTGGGGCTTCCGCCTTTTTGGTTTGACTGAGGGCGCGAATTTGTTGCTTGAGATCGATTTCTTTGTCGCGCAATTCGGCAGCTTTGTCAAAGTCCTGTTTCCGAACGGCATCGTCCTTTTCCTTGAGGGCTAGACGCAATTCTTTGTCAAGTTCTTTGGCAGCAGGAGGCAACTGAGAGTTAATCAGGCGCACGCGAGAACCAGCTTCATCCATCAAGTCGATTGCCTTGTCGGGCAAGAAGCGATCGCTAATATAGCGATCGGCTAATTTCGCGGCGGCAACTAAGGCTTCGTCGTCGATTTTGAGCTTGTGGTGTTCTTCGTAACGCTGACGTAGACCAATCAAGATTTCAATGGTTTCTTCGACGCTAGGTTCACCGACCATGACGGGCTGGAAGCGACGTTCAAGGGCAGCATCACGTTCGATGTGTTTGCGATATTCATCAAGGGTGGTTGCACCGATACATTGCAATTCGCCACGAGCAAGGGCTGGCTTGAGAATATTGGCGGCATCGATCGCGCCTTCGGCAGCACCAGCACCGATCAAGGTATGGACTTCGTCGATTACCAAGATCACATTGCCAGCCGTGCGAATTTCTTCCATGATCTTTTTGAGGCGTTCCTCAAATTCACCACGATATTTCGTACCAGCGACTAACAAGCCGATATCTAAGGTGACAACCCGCTTTTCTTGCAAAATGTCGGGGATATCATTGTTAGTAATACGCTGAGCTAGTCCTTCTGCGATCGCAGTTTTACCGACACCTGGCTCACCAATCAAAACAGGGTTGTTTTTAGTGCGGCGACCAAGGATTTGGATTACTCGTTCAATTTCTTTTTCACGACCCACAACAGGATCGAGTTTGCCATCTTGGGCTAGTTGGGTCAGATTTGAACCAAATTCGTCCAGTGTGGGTGTTTTGGTGCGTCCACCACTACCGCCACCTGCGGAGACTTCGGCAGTCTCGCCCAACATGCGAATTACTTGAGTACGGACTTTGGATAAATCCACGCCCAAATTTTCTAAAACTCTAGCAGCCACACCTTCGCCTTCGCGAATTAGTCCTAGCAATAGATGCTCAGTACCGATGTAGTTATGCCCCAACTGGCGAGCTTCTTCTAACGACAACTCTAGGACTCTTTTGGCGCGAGGTGTGAAAGGGATTTCAACTGCGACAAAACCAGAGCCGCGTCCGATGATTTTCTCAACTTCAATCCGTGCATCTTTGAGGTTTACACCCATCGATTTCAGTACTTTGGCAGCAACGCCAGTTCCTTCTCCGATCAGACCCAACAAGATTTGCTCTGTGCCGACAAAGTTATGACCGAGGCGGCGAGCTTCCTCTTGAGCCAGCATGATGACTTTAATTGCTTTTTCTGTAAAGCGTTCAAACATGGCGATTCCCCATACTTTGCTGCGTTCTGGTTAAAGTTAATACTAGCACAGCCTTAACAGCATTCTGCGTGTACGGATCTCACCCCCTTTTACTATTTTTTTAACCAAATCTTAAAGCTATGTCTTAGGGATAGTTTTTGGTTGCGATCGCCTATTTCTATATTATTTTCAGCTAATTAGTCTGGTTTTGTGATGCAGAGGACAGATTAAATAGCCTTAATCCATCTAAAGAATCTTAGATATAATTGGAGTCAAGGAAAAACATGATCGCTATTTGTCAATAAATCATCGTAAATGTTAAGACTGAATAAACTGATGAGCGTAACCACTCCTATTAAAGCGATCGCCCTTAGTGCTGGTAGTCGGATTAGCATTAGTCATCTGACGTGGCAAGATTTTGAGCAACTGCTTTTGGATACGGGTGAAGCCAGAAATACGCGGATGGCTTATTACAAAGGAACCTTAGAAATTATGTCGCCGTTGGCTTTGCATGAGCGTCCGCATCGGATTATTGCTGATATTGTCAAAACGATCTTAGAAATCCAAGAACGGGACTGGGAAGATTTTGGTTCTACTACTTTTAAGCGCCCTGATATTGCAGGAATAGAGCCAGATACTTGTTTTTATATTCAGAACGCTGATCTTGTGCGTGATTGCACCAGTATGGATTTATCAATTTACCCGCCACCTGATCTAGCGATCGAGTCAGATGTCACTTCCAAGACTGCGCTGCAAGCCTATGAATCAATTCGTGTACCTGAAGTTTGGATTTATAGCAATCAGGCTTTAGCTATTCATATTTTGCAAGGCGATCGCTATATCCAAACAAATACAAGCCTCGTTTTTCCTGATTTACTTATAGCTGAGTTAATCCCGACTCTTGTACAGCAAGC
>CASBRC010000208.1 GCA_949128015.1 Synechococcales cyanobacterium PMM_0003 | reverse complement strand
ATTTTTGTTAAAAGTGTTGTAAAGCAACACTTTTAACAAAAATATTACGGTTTACGCGATCGCAAATTGCGACACCTAGTTCTACTTCGTAGTTTTATCTAAGACTTTCTCGATTTGATCAACAACTGCGGGAACAGAGTCGCTAGAGCGATTCATCTTATTCTTGCCTGTAGTCCCTTGAATCTCATTAAGACCACCACCTTCAGTGCCCTCTTCAGTTTGTTCCAGATTCATAGGAGGAGCCTCGAGGACATTTTTTGATTTTTCAAGGATCTCACTTGATGGAACAGTATTATCTACTGAAGTACTCCTAGGAGAGTTTGCGATCGCAGGATTTGCATTGGTAAAGAGTAAGACTACACCAAGTAAAATTGACACGAGAATACTTACTGGACGTATTCTAGATAGAGATTCGATAAACTTCATAGGAATTCCTCCGAACATAATAGATTAGAATTTGAGTGAAATCTTTCTTTATCGTTATGTTGTCAGACTGACAGTTTATTTGCTGAATGAGTTGAATGAGTTGATTGATTACGAGACAAAACTTAGCGAAGACAAACCCAAAAAGCTGTGGCGCACGCAGCTTTTTGGGTTTGTCTCCGATGTCCACATACGCCTATTTATCCGCTTGCTTATCTTCATTGATGTGCTTATGCAACTGCTGAAACTCTTGACTCAGGCTTTCGATTTCTTCATCTGAGCCATCTTCTACATTCACCAACTTATCACGCGCATCATTCAAGGCATGGATTAACTCATCCAGCTTGAGATGCATCGCTTTAGCATCTCGGCCTTGAGTGCTTTGAATCAAGAACACCATCAAGAAAGTGATAATCGATGTACTCGTATTAATTATAAGCTGCCAAGTATCAGAGAAATGAAATAGTGGGCCAGTCTTTGCCCAGATAACTACGATAGCGATCGCTAAGAAGAAAGCACTTGGTGTGCCAACAAGTTGTGAAGTCGTTTGAGAGAATGTCCGAAAAAAGTTGTTTTGCTTAGGTTTAGGCATTATTCAATCAAAACCAGTATACAAATTTCTAAGAGTTCCAAATAATAACTACAGCGCGAAGCGCTGTAGTTATTGCGGTTTTTAAATGAGCCTAGGCTCGTTTAAAAACCAAAACCCCAAATCCAGTGAGGGTTTTGAGTTTTTTTAGTTTGCCTACGGTAAACTGAAAACTGCTATAACATGAGTTCGCGATAAACCATGAGATCAATCTCATGTCTCAAAGCTAAAACCCGTTGAAACGGGTTAAAGACAATTCCAAGAAATCTTCCAGTCAGTTTTAACTGACGATATTCTTTGAGCCAAGAACTTGAGTTCTTGGCTAGCTGCGCTTTTAGGGCAAAACCTTGTCACGAACTCACGTTAGTTATTATTTGGAACTCTGATTGAGCTTTTACGGCTTTAAGGCAACTTTGGCGGCAACATCGACACTTTTCACACCCTTGATTTGCAATGCCAAGGATTTGACTTTATCAAGTTGATCAAGAGTTGGTACAGTTCCTGACACAACGACAGCTCCGTCTTTGGCAGCTACTGTCAGACTGCCATTGGGAATGTTGGCTTCTAGTTTAGAGCGAACTTCACTGGCAAGATCATTATTAGCGCGATCGGTGTCGCCACCAGTGATGTCGTTACGCTGTTCGCGAGCGCGAATATCAGAATCGAGTTGAGCTTGACGCACTTCACTAGTTGCATCATCTTTATTAGTTTGAGCAGTTTTGGTTGTTGGAGTTTCGGCTACCTTGTCTGTAGAACTGGGAGCATTTTCACTAGTTTTAGTAACATCTCCACAGGCAGCAGTGATAAGCATGAGAACACTGCTAAGAATTAACGTTGTAATCTGTTTCATAGATTTAAATCCTTGACTAATTCACGGGTTTTATAAAGTAGCAGCAGGTTCGAGATAATTCCTTGGTTCTGGAGAGTTGTACACTCCCCAATTGCGAATTCCTTTATGCTTCAAAATTTCTTCAGCCATCAGGATTTCGGCTTCTGTACCATCGACGATGACGAGATAGCCTCCATTCATCACATGATCGTGATAGATCTTAGCCTGTTCTTCAGGAATTCCTAAACCTACTAGACCACCGACCAAGCCACCAGCCACGGCTCCGATCGCACCTCCAGCTAATGTGGTTGCGATCGCAGTTGCAGTTGCACCTGCCAACATGATGGGGCCGATTCCAGGAATGGCTAAAGTCCCTAATCCGACTAATAATCCTGTGATACCACCTACGGCTCCACCAGCCGCCGCACCAGTTTTTGCGCCCTTGTCACCTTGGTTAGCTTCACTGAGATCTTGAACTTGGACATCACCAATTTGGTCACTATTATTTAGATGATCGGTGTCTTTAGCAATGATCGAAACCTGATTCATCGAAAACCCTGCATTTTTAAGTTCATTGAGCGCATTCTCAGCTTCTCGATGACTAGAAAAAATTCCTACAGCTCGTTTATCGTTTGCTACAGTCATGGCAATTTCCTTGTTTGGGGATGTGTTTGGATACGCTAACAAGCTGTTGGGTTATTTATTGCATGAATTGGATGAAATGATTGACTTCGCTACAAAATGCAAGAAAACTATCTAGATATGATTAATCTAAAAAAGCTGTAGCGCACGCGCAGCTTGCGCTACAGCTTTTTTGGATTAATCATGTCTACTTACAGCCTTTTTACTTTACTTTTGAGAATCTTCTCTTCCATCTCATTAACTTGGACTTCTCGTAATCGTGTCGCATAAGCTGGAAAAGGAAACCCCACTAGCAGAGGTGATGGAACTTCGGGCTGATGGATGAACATACTGCCTGATTTTAATAATAGCGATCGCTTTCGACAAGCACCAGTTAAGAAATTATATTCAGGTCGTTCTACTTCGGCAGAATCAAGACGACCGACTACTCGTACAGCCGCCTGTCCAACTACGCGACGTTCTACTTCTGAGGCAGTTTGCTGAGCGCCAATTAAGATAATGCCAAGTGATCGTCCCCGTTCTGCAATTTCGACGAGTAAATCCTTGATCGGGCTACGACCTTCTTTGGGCGCATATTTATTCAACTCATCAAGAACGATAAAAACAACAGGATATTGTCCCCGCTTTTCCTTCTCCATGAATAGCTTTTGGAGTAATACACCCACGACAAACTTTTGGGCTTTGCTACCAAGCTTGTTAATATCTGCGATCGTTAATTGATATTCTGCTGCAAGTGGATCGAGCTTATATTTTTGTAACTCTTCAGCAGGTAAATCACCACGAATCAGATGCCCCATTTCATCAGCAATTCCCCATAAACGACGGGTTAAAGCTTCAGCCGTCGCGGGTGCATTGCGTCCTAACCATTTTGGATCGGGATTCTCAACTAACTTATCTTCGAGAAATTCAATCAAATCCCGAAAGTTTTCTACCTTGTCTTTACCATCTTCACCATAGTCATCATCAGGATCGAGGCTAGTTCTCGGCAAAAAACCTAGCTTCATATCGTGTTTGTCATTATCTCCCGCCAATCTCGCCAGACGCTCTTCGACGATACTCGCCAAAAAACCAATATTTCCGCGATCTAAATCATCCCCTGCAAACAAGAAACGAAATAGCCGATCGCGACAAAATTCCCGCATTCCCCACATATATACCGAAATATTATCAGAACGCTGCTCAAGATGTGGCTCAATAGATTGAGTATTTTTCTTAGGCGCGACACAAAATCTTACATCTCGAAATGGTTCTACAGGCAAATCTAAAGAGCGATAGGTAGCCCGATCTTCTTCTTTGATTTCACTATTAAATTTATCTAAGAAGAATAAATCTTCACCCTTGACATTAAAAATGAGAGCCTTAGTATTCGCTCTTTTAGAGCCAAGAGCTGCTGAATTAAAAATAGAATGCAATAAAAATAATGCAAAGGAAGTCTTAGTAGCTACGCCTGAAATCCCCGAAATATTGACATGAGCGCCCTTTGTGCCGTCGATAAATTCATAATTTAAATAGGCAGGACTTCCATTACGCATAATTCCTGCGGAGATGCGCTGTTTCATGCCATCAAAACTCAGCGCAAATTCCAAATCCTTGTTTTCGGCTAAATAAACGGCATCGCTTGGCTGTGGTGGTAAATACTCTTCAGGTTCAATCCGCGTGACTTGGATATGCGCGGCATAGGATACATTCACGGGCATACTTCCGTTCGTTACCAAAAATGTATCCGTATCAAATTGGGTTCCTTCATGGAGAGTGCGTACATGATCTACGACACCATAGAAGTTAACGACTCCCTTTTTGTCAGGGCGATCGGTTTTTACTTGCACAACATCATCAAGACGAAGGACTTTGCCATCACTCACTGCTACCCAAAATTCAAGGGGTGTGGCTTCTTTAGTTCCTAGGATGTATCCAATCGGCTCGATCATGTTGTTAGTTTTAGGGTTTGCAGATTCTTGACTTAATTAAACTACAAAATCCAAAAAAGCTATAGCGCACGCGCAGCGTGCGCTATAGCTTTTTTGGATTTTATCTATTTCTATTTGCGACTTCTTGCTTAATCGATTGCAAAGTGTCGCCTAAAGCGTCTTTGAAAATGCTATAGAAAGCGTCGGTGGGAGTACCACTACTAGGCTGAGCGTTGACCGTGTAAGTAATCAGAATTTGATTGGCAGGACGGCGTGGCACGGAGGAGACAGGTTCTATTTTCCAGTAGCCTTCCATTTTGGCAAGATCGCCATCAACAAGACGAAAATCAATTTGTTTGAGATCGGTTTCTTGAATAGCGAGTTTAGTGCGCGAAATAATCGAAATCAAGAAAACTTGACGCAAATCCACTTGCTCGATCACCTTACGGTTGCCCCGATTTTCGAGAATCTTACTAGAAGTCATGTTGGGAATAAATTTGTAGAGATTGGCATAGTCAGTTAAAACCCGCCAAACTGCATCAGGCAAAGCGGTAATTAGCACTCGCGCCACATATTTACCTTTATCGCCTGTGACAACTGTTTGTCCTTTGCGGAGAGAGTCACGCTGCACCGAAGGTAAGCGATCAACTGGCCCATCAAAAAGACCAGCACGGACGGGGAGAGTGGGTATGCAGCAGGTGATCGCGATCGCAATCAACATGGCAGAGCCTGATGAGAGTTTAGTCACTAATTTCTTGCCTAATTTCTGACCTAGTTTTTGATGAGACTGCATAGACTT
>CASBRC010000207.1 GCA_949128015.1 Synechococcales cyanobacterium PMM_0003 | reverse complement strand
TCCTGGTGCGCCATGTCCAGGTCCTGCTAAAAAGATAGTATTGAGATCGTATTTTTTAATTAAACGATTCAAATGAGTATAAACGAAGCTCATGCCAGGACTTGATCCCCAATGTCCCAGCAAGCGATTTTTAATATGTTCTGGTTTCAGAGGTTCGCGCAGAAGTGGGTTGTCACGCAAATAGATCATACCGATCGCAAGATAGTTGCAAGCTCGCCAGTAAGCATCGATTTTACGAAGTTCTTCGGCACTGAGAGGAGTTCCGCCGACGGTAGATCGGGCTGAGCCATAGCAACTAATTGCTGTATTTGAGGAGTCTGTATCAGCCATTTTGAGAGGAGTATGTACCATAAAATTACGATTTGTTCCTGTCGCTAATTAGTTTTGTGACTTCTGACATGACAACTTTACATGGGATCACAAAAATTCTTGGTATTGTGCATATCTCCTTTAGATTTGCTAATGGGGATCGCCTATAGCTAACTATAAAGTCGAGCTTTATAATTGCAGAGTTTAAATCCCAAAAAGCTGTGGCACACGCGCAGCATACGCCACAGCGTTTTGCGTTTTAAGAAATGAAAAACTGATAGCTGATGCTTCCATCTTCGCTAACATTAAAGTCTGCATCTAACTGTTTAGCTTTTTGATCTAGATATTGCTTTGATTCTTCTAAGGAGAGCTTGGTTGCGATCGCAAAATTAAGTGTAGAAATCTCCCCTTGGTTAGCTTGCACAAGTTCTAAAAAAGTAGTCTCAATTTGGCGATCGCGCGTTTCTTGCAATTTCTCATCTTTCTTCTTTAATCCCCAGACAATCCAAGCCCCACCAGCCGCCGCAGGAACACCCAGTATTATTCCACCGAGAGCCGCACTTCTATCTTTCTCTGTGGGATTCTTCATGGTGATTGATGAAACTGTGACAGTCAGAAAGATGAAGCCAATTGAGAAAAGAATACCTGCAAATAGTTTCTGCATATTTTTAAAGTCGTAGTAGGGGCAATTCATGAATTGCCCCTACATTGCGTAGCTAATGCGTGAGTCCTATCAATATACCAAATTAAGGAAGTTACAACGCATGGCTCTGAAAGGAAAAATAAGATTTAGGTTGAGTCTGCGGTTTCGTGACTTGCTCCTGACTGGTGAGGCAAAATGCAATCGAGATTAACTTTTGTCAACAAAAAAAGTTAACATAAAATTAATATTTCCAAAATCACTCTTCCCATCCATAACTCAAACCCTTTAAACTTAAAAGTCATGGCTCGACAACTCAAAAACATTGCACCGCATGGTGGTCAACTAATTAATCGCATAGCAACAGAAGCCCAAAAAGAAGTTTTTTATAGCAAAGCTGACAACTTGCCGATCGTGCAACTGACTGAGCGATCGCTGTCTGACCTTGAACTAATTGCGATCGGTGGCTTTAGTCCTCTGACTGGTTTTTTAGGTAAAGCTGACTATGACTCTGTTGTTGCAAATATGCGTCTCGCCAATGGCTTGCCTTGGTCGATTCCGATTACATTGCCCGTCACTATTGAGGTTGCAGATACCCTGAGCGTCGGCGATCTTGTTCGCCTTAACGATCCTGATGGCGTATTTATCGGTGTATTAGAACTGAGCGAGAAATATAAATACGACAAACTCAAGGAAGCGATCCATGTCTATCGCACTAACGAAGATCGTCATCCTGGGGTGAAGGTTGTCTACGCTCAAGGCGATGTTTACCTTGCTGGTGATATCTGGTTATTAGAGCGTCGTCCGCATCCACTTTTCCCCACCTATCAGATCGATCCCATAGATTCTCGTGAATTGTTCATCGAAAAGGGCTGGCGCACCATTGTTGGTTTCCAAACTCGTAACCCGATCCACCGCGCTCACGAATATATCCAGAAATGTGCGCTAGAAATCGTTGATGGTTTGTTCCTGCATCCCCTAGTCGGTGCAACTAAGAGCGATGATGTGCCTGCGGATGTGCGGATGCGTTGCTATGAGATCATGCTCGAGCATTACTTCCCACTGGATCGCGTCACTTTAGCCATTAACCCTGCGGCGATGCGCTATGCTGGCCCCCGTGAAGCAATTTTCCATGCTTTGATCCGTAAAAACTATGGTTGCACGCACTTCATTGTCGGGCGCGATCATGCGGGTGTCGGTGACTATTACGGAACCTATGACGCGCAACATATTTTCAATGAGTTTGAAGATGGCGAACTAGGAATTATTCCTTTGATGTTTGAGCATGCTTTTTATTGCAAACGTACTCAGGGCATGGCAACCACTAAAACTAGTGCCAGCCTTCCTGAAGAAAGAGTGCACCTTTCTGGTACTAAAGTACGCGAAATGCTTCGTCGTGGCGAATGTCCACCGCCTGAGTTTTCTCGCCCTGAAGTGGCAGCCGAGCTAGCGAAAATCATGCATAAAATGGCGATCGCAGAAGCAGCTACTGGCTTTGAAATCTAAATAAAAAACGCGGCGCATCGCGCCTCTTTTTTGATTAGATTTCAAGCATAATATTGGAATAAATGTGTAAACAGAAGAATTATGGATCTAGAACTAGACCAACAAATAAGCAATTTACGCGCTTTAAACCTAACGCCCAAACAAATAGCGCGTAAGTTGGGGATAAGACCATCTGAGGTTACGGCTATTATTCAGAAGCAAGCTAAACAGTCTGCTCTAGCTCTGGATAAAAAAGGAGAACTAGCACCGATCGCTAAGTGCTTAGCTAATAAAACCATGATTAGGCATCTGTTACAGCCAAAACCCAAAGATTGGGCTGGAGAGAGTGATCAGGAGGATACAAAATTAAGTGGTACTGCTGGTTTGGGGCTTGTTCTTGTAGCGCGATCTATATCTAATCGATTTCGAGTTTGTTCTTATCTGGTCGATTACTGGTGTTTGGGTGTGAAAGATGCGATCAGTCCGAGACAGATGGATCGGAACAAGTATCAACAATTCCTGCACCATGCTTACGGAACGTTTCCTGAGGGTTATGAAGAAATAACACTACAGCAATCTCAAGACATCGTTTTCGGATCGATAGAATATGCTGCCGCACTGGGGCTAAAACCTCATCCAGACTTTATCCCAGCTAAGGATCATCTAGGCGAGTGGAATGACAAAACTGAGCTTGAGTTCGGTCGTGATGGCAAGCCATTTTTTATGGCTGGACCTTACGATAACGTTAATATGATTATGCGTACCCTTACACAAACTGTGGGAGCAAATAACTTTCATTTCATGACTCCACTTGATGGCAATGATTATGGTCCCACTGATTGGTAAAGCTTTTATTTGTAGCGGTTTTGAAAGTAGGTAGCGATCAACCATAAAAAATGCGGCGCATCGCGCCGCATTTTTTATGGTTGATCGCTAATGGACTTTTGGTCTTTTTGCGATCGCAGTTCTTGCGCTTTAATCCTTTGCCAAACTTTAAAGCAAGCATAAGCCATTAATAAAGTACTAATCGCAGCATAGGTTCCACCCGCAGGCATTCCTGAAACTGCCATGGCAATACTGCCAACCCACAAAGTAAGCGCATAAATAAATAAAACCGTTAGCCGCTTTGATACACCAGCTTGGACTAAGCGATGGTGTAAATGATTTTTACCTGCCGTCATTGGCGACTCACCTCTACCGATGCGCTGCAAAATTACTGCGGTCGCATCCACAATTGGCACTGCCAAGATCATATAAGGCATAATCAGCGCGACTGTCGCCACAGCCTTGACTAAACCAATCACGCTCACCCCTGCGAGAGTAAACCCCAAGAAGTAAGCACCACCATCGCCCATAAAGATTTCCGCAGAACTTTTGGGCTTGAAGTTGTAACGCAAAAATCCTAAACATCCACCTGCTAAAGCCGCCGCAATCAGCGCCGCCGCAGGTTGTTGCATAAATAAGCTCGTGACTAAAATGACCGCTGCTGCGATCGTGGTTACCCCTGCGGCGAGTCCATCGAGTCCATCCAGCCAATTGATCGCGTTTGCCATGCCCGACAACCACACCATCGTGATCGGCAAGCTGAACCAACCAAATTTGATAATGCCAATAAATGGCACGGAAATAAAGTCTATTCTCACACCCACGCGCCATGCGGCGGCGGATACTGCTAACTG
>CASBRC010000206.1 GCA_949128015.1 Synechococcales cyanobacterium PMM_0003 | reverse complement strand
TCATGGTGATATATATCTCATTTATTCAATTAATTTACATCTCGAATTCTCTACTACTATAGGCAACAATGTATGGAAAAAATCAGTCAATGAGCTAAGAAATATGCTTCCACAAGCAGAGAGTAACCATGAGGCATTCTATCAATGGTGGAGAGAAAATGGAAAGCAATGGGTTAGTGAGTTTCGTCAACTATGTATAGTGCATCGTAATATCGGTCACGATTGGCAATTCACTGATGAGCAAGTCGAACTTCTCAAACAATATTATGCAGCCAACATTCTCCTCGTTGAGTGCATGAACCGCAGCGACGTTAGCAAAGAAGTTCGAGAAGAGATCGAATCAGCGTTGCTGTTGCCAGTTGGGGCGATTAGTAATTAGCGATTATTTGTGTAGGGGCAAAGCATTCCCGCAACTATCTAGCAATTTTCTGTCAACTTATAATCGGGAATGCTATGCCCTAAACCTCGAAATGCCGCATCAAAGAGAGTTAAGCATTTACGGATTAAAATTTTGGTGAAAGCATGATGGACTGGCGCAAATGCTTAACCCCTACGAGTCAATGCGGGTAAATATTTATTGAGACTGTAGATTTAATTGCCATTAGGCGGCAGCAGATAAAATGGATAAACCATACTTCGGCTATCGTGACTACCCTTAATTTGAAACAAAATTTTTAAATCTAAACGACCTTTAATTGGATCAGGTTCTGCATAAACTCCAGTAACCTTAATCCTTGGTTCCCATCGATTTAAAGCCTCCTCGACATAGATTCGGGCTAGCAAAATCGTCTGTGGATTCATCGGCGCAAAAGTCAGATCCGATAAGCGACAACCAAAATTAGGACGATATACACGCTCTCCCAACTTAGTATTTAAAATTGTGGCGATCGACTCTGTTAAATTGCGATCGCCGCCATCAGTTTTTAACTCACCTTGGACATTAATTCGTAAGGGAAATGAAATACCTGTACCAAGATAATCTCGCTCTAAATCACTCATAATAAAAATTACCCACAGATACTTACGGAATTTGAACTGTTACTTGCCCAGCAAAATTAATCGAAATCACCCCACCCCAAGCACACATACACTTAGAAGAATTGTTGAGCGCGGGGAAATTATTGATTAACACTTGCGGTGAACCGGGAACCCAAGGTGCAACCGTTACAGGGATACAAGGCATAGGTGTAAATACCCCTAAAGCTGCTACTGTCGCGGCAATCACCATAGGATTTGCAGGCGAATTGCACATACCAAAAGGAGGGATATTTGCGATCGGGGCAAAATCCATAATTGTCGCGGCTAGCGGTCCCGCCGCTAATGTCGGCATCCCTTTGGGAATCACGATCAATGAACTTGGTGCTACACCAAAACTACATTGCAACATTGCACCCATAACTACTTGTTGACCCATACCTTCGTCTCTCTAATTAATTTCGATTTAACGCGCTCTGACTTGATTTAATTAATCTTGACCACAGCACCTTTGATCACAGCGGCTCCACTGGCATCGACATTAACCACACCACCCTTGATTGTATTGACTCCACTTGCTTCGACATTTACCGCAACAGATTCTACTTTCGCAGAAGTTGTACCTTTTATTTGTACTTGCATCCCTTCGATCACAATTCCAGAGGTAGAAATTACGATTTTATTGCTGCCAACTTTGAGAGTAATGTTTGTAGTCGCAGTTAACGTCATGTTAGCAGCATTGATCGTTAGATCCTTAGTTGAGCCAGATGTACCAGTTTTAACGATGATATCTCCCGTTGAAGTTAGGCTAATCTCCTTACTACTATCGTCAGCACGAAATTTATGTTTCCCTGTAGTTTCTAACTCGACAAACTTTTCACTATCATTAAATCGGAGATTGTGACCACCAATTGTATTTAGATAAATCCCTTTTTTGGTGTCTTTATCTTCTTCTACAAACTGCAATTGATGACCAACGCGAGTTTTAAATGTCCTTAATCGGACTTTACCGTCAACGACGCTATTAGTTACTACGGTCGGCGGAGCATCTTTTCCGTTCCATACACCACCAATTACATAAGGTCGGTGAATATCGCCATGCTCAAAAGCGACTAAAACTTCATCATTAACTTCTGGCAAGCAGTCAAAGCCTCTATTCGCACCTGCTCCCACACCTACAACTCTTGCCCAATTACTCTCATGCTCTTCAGTCAAAGTGGGAAACTTTACCCTGACCCTTCCCCATTTTTTGGGATCATTATTATTACTAACTATTCCTACCAACATCGTTTGTCCTGGTTGCAGATGCGGCTTTGATGACAAAGCAGAAAATAGATCACCACCGCGCAAACCGCGAACACTGAAGTGGGTAGTATATTTTCGTTCATTAAACATGTGATGAGTTTCAGTAACATAGTAACTACCACTGTAATTACCCATCTCGGTCAAGGTTACAACCCGCCCTGGTCGGATTTTAGGATTGCCTTCACCTTTAGCATCAGCACTGACAAATTCACCACCTAATTCATCACATAGAGACTGTGCGATCGCATCAGATTCAGCCGAGCTAAAAACTGGCTGATCAACGACAATCATTTTGGTTTGACTGCTAAATGTATTACTAGCTGCGCTGCCTGTTCCGCTATCAGTGGAGGTAAGTAATGATGCTGTAGATTTAGTAGAAACGATCGCTTGTTTTTTTGTATAGTCCCATCCTCTTACTTCAACAGACTTAACCTGCTCGGCACTGGTAACGCGGACTCGGAAACTATCAAAATCTTCTAACCATTTGAGAGTTAAGGCTTGATCTTTTTTAGGCTTACGAAAATTCAACTTTCCATCTTGGACATATAGTTCAAAGCCGTTGCGAGCAGCTCGTTCTCGCAAAAACTCCATATTGGTTTGATTCTCTTGAAAAGCGTATTCATGAACTGTAGTAGTCGCAGTGATAGTTCCCGACGCAATTCCAGCTTCCACGATTAGTTTTTTGACAATATCGCTATCACTAACATCTTGGAAAGAACGATTGTAACGTCCTCTATGTAAGCGATGAGATATATCGTAACCACGAATAATCATCGGAGCCTGAGATTTCTCGTTAAATTCAGCTTCTATCGCTGTAATTTCACCTTCTAAGACATACTCAGTAGCTGCTGCCGCAAAATCAGGATCTTCAGTGGTACTAGAGGTGAATCCGATTTTGATCTTTTTACCGATCGCAAATTTACGCTGATGTTTCCAAGTTGTGTCAGCAGTTCCAGGAAAGTAATCATTATTAATAATTAGAGTAAACATTCCTGGTAAATGTAAACTTTCTTCCACTGATATTTGCAGTATGTCATCGATCAAATCTTTGGTGGCAGCAGTTCCATCAATTTGGAGTAAAAGTTTTGCTGTATATGATGCTGGCATTGGCGGATCTAGTTAGTTATATTAATTATTTTAAGTAATGAGAAATATTTTTAGAGTTGAGTGCTATCGACTTCTTCGAGAGACATATCGACGATCGCACGTACAGGCGTGCCATCAGCGAGAAACATGGTTAGTTTATAGCCAACACTTTTAACAAAGCATTTGAGATATTGGTTTTGTCCCCATGCAAATACATACACGGGAGGTCTACCGAGCGATCCTGTAAAGTCAGTGGCTTTAATAATCGGGTCAATTAATGTTAGAACACTTGTCCCAGCTTCGTAAGTATCAAATGTTAAATTGCTAAGCGATAGACTGACTGGCTCTGGATATGCAAATGTAACTTTTGGCAATCCTGAGTCAGTACGAGCGCCTGCGGATCGGTTCAGGCTAACCGATCGCTGAAATTGAAGCTCAGTCGGATTGAACTGAAAGTTAATGGCTGCTGCTCCTGCATCGGTGGTGGTGAGCATTGCTTTTACAAGTTGACCCGTCATAATCTTTTTTCCTAAAAGTTTCTAATTTTTTTTAGCTGTGGTGCAGACTAAGCCTGCGCCCCAGCTTGTTAGGTTTTACCAAGGCAATCGACCTTGATATCGATTTCCCTGTCGCTCTTTTTCGATATCTAAACGTTGCTTTAACAAAATATATATTTCTTGAGCAAGGGTTTCTAGATTTTGAGCAAAGTTTTCTTCATCTCTATTATCTTCATTTTGACGAGGCTGAACGGAGACAGTTGCTTCTGGCAAAGTGTCAGTTTTTCGTTGGATTGGATTAGATCGGCTATTCGTGATTTTATTTGGATTGCCTTTTTGCAATCCTGTTGGTGTTAAGTATAAGTCTTGATCGCTATCGCTTGTAGAAGTATTGTCTGGCGATCGCTGAATGGTTGTTTGAGTACTTGTTTGATTGCTAGGAGAACTTGTTGAGTCGCTTACAGAAGATTTGGCTAGAGGACTGCGATCGCTAGTTTTTTGTTTATTTAGTGAGCTTGTGGATGAAGTAGAAGGTTGGATCGGTGGTAAATTAGCAAGCAATTCCGATAGGTTTGACCAATTTTTAGGACTAGCTTCATTCTGATCAGAATTATTATCCTGCTTAGGCTGAATTACTTGGGATAAGTTACTTATGCTATTTGACAAACTATTGGGACTAGGACGATCTGTTTGCGATCGCTGTACAGTTGGTGATGGATTACTGCTAGGCATTTGGGATGATGTCAATGATGAGAAATTGCCTAAGTGTTCGGTCTGACCGAGATTTTCAATAGCTTTAGGTAGTTTCAGATCGACTGTATTACTAGGATCGCTCATCATTTGGATGAGCTTTTGATTGTCATTTTTCTTTACGGAAGTTTCACTATTGATCGCATCAGATTTTCTCTGGATTGCTGAGTTGCGATCGCTAGAAATATCAGTTTGTCTTTGGATCGGCACATCAGCTTGAGAGCCTTGAGTAATATCAGCATTAGATAAATCAGATTTTCTTTGAGTACTGCGATCGCCTTGAGAAATATTATCAACTGTAGAAACATCAAATTGTCTCTGTAGAGAATCAGTCTGAGGAGATTGCATAACATCTACAGCAGAATATTCGGTAGAGCTTTGGACTTGCTGATTGCGATCGCCTTGAGAAATATCATTAACTGTAGAAATATCAGATTGTCTCTGTAGAGCCTCAGTTTGAGGAGATTGCGTGATGTCTACAGCAGAAGATTCAGTAAATCTTTGAACTTGTTCAATGCGATCGCCTTGAAAAACTATATCTACGGCAGCAGATTCAGATTCTGTTTGTATTGGTTGAGTGCGATCGCGTTCAGAAACAATATCTACAGCAGAAATATCAGCTTGTCTTTGGACTTGCTGATTGCGATCGCTATGAGAAATATCATCAACTGTAGAAATAT
>CASBRC010000205.1 GCA_949128015.1 Synechococcales cyanobacterium PMM_0003 | reverse complement strand
CGGCTGAGTCCAGCGATAATCCGATTTCGAGCAGGGAAATGGGTCTTATCGGGCGGAGTACCTTGGGGATATTCGCTCACCACTAGTCCTGAAGCGACGATCTGCTCATAGAGAGCCTTGTGCTTATAGGGATAAATGCGATCGCATCCCGTACCAACCACCGCCACAGTTTGACCACCAGATTCCAAACAAGCTTTGTGCGCTTCGCCATCAATGCCCTCTGCCATGCCAGAAATAATCGTGAATCCACGACTCGCTAAAGCTGAGACTAATTTCTTTGTCCAACGGCGACCATAGGGCGTTGCGTTGCGCGTACCGACGATTGCCACGGTGTTTCGTTCATTCCAATCGGTGAGATGACCGCGATAATACAAAATTGGTGGTGGATCAGGGATTTCCCAAAGTAACTGGGGATATTCGCGATCGCTAGGTGTCCAGAAATTAAGATTGTTGTGTTCATGAACTGCTAACAGCGATACTGGTTCCACTTCACGCTGAGCTTGCCGAATCGTTTCGAGTGTCTGACCGCCAATACCTTCTACTGCTTGTAAATCACTGGGCATAGCATTCCAAGCATCGGACATTGATCCAAAGGCTTGATATAGCCGCTTAATCAATACTGGCCCAATGCCGCGTATTTGTGACCATGCTAGCCAATAGGCTCTTTCCATAGGTCTATGCCATCACATTTTTAAAAAAGGCGATCGCATCTTTGAGAGAAGCCACAAACGTATCAATTTCAGTTTTAGTGTTATAGAAATAGACACTGGCGCGAGCCGTACCGCTGATTCCTAAAAAACGATGTAATGGCTGCGTGCAGTGATGTCCCGAACGAATAGCAATACCATCTTGATCGAGCATTGCCGATAGATCGTTAGCATGAATACCGTGGCTAATTGTAAAAGCGACTAAACCAGCGCGATCGTGGCGGGGGCCGTAGATCTTAATGTCGGGAATATGATCAAGAGCATCCATCAAATAATTGATTAATTCCTGTTCATAAGCATGGATTTTATCCATCCCGATCGCAGTTAAATAATCCACCGCCGCACCGAGGGCGATCGCTTCACCGATTGCAGGGGTTCCCGCCTCAAACTTGTGAGGTAAACCTGCATAAGTCGAATGATCGAGAAATACATCGGCAATCATTTCGCCACCACCCATAAAGGGAGGCATTTCTAGCAATAAGTCACGCTTACCATAGAGAAAACCAATTCCCGTTGGCGCACACATTTTATGTCCTGACGCGACAAGCCAATCACAATCCAGCGCTTGCACATCAATCGGCATATGGGGTACGCTCTGGCAAGCATCTAGCAACACCTTCGCCCCATGTGCATGAGCAAGGGGAATCATCTCTTCTACTGGATTCACACAGCCGAGAGTATTAGAAACATGCACAATCGAAACTAGCTTGGTTCTGGAATTGAGCAAAGATTTGAACTGCTCTATACTCAATACCCCCTCATTATTTGGCTCTAAAAACCTTAAAACTGCACCTGTACGTTGAGCGATTAATTGCCAAGGCACGATATTGCTGTGATGTTCCATTACCGAAAGAATCACTTCGTCCCCTGCCTTCAGATTTGCCCAGCCCCAACTATAGGCAACGAGATTAATCGCTTCACTGGCATTGCGCGTATAAATAATTTCTTCTGAGGACTTAGCATTAACAAATTTGGCGATTTTGTCCCGCGCTCCTTCATAGGCATCGGTAGCCCTTGCGCTGAGAGTATGTGCGCCACGATGGACGTTGGCATTGTCATGCTCGTAATAATATTTCCACGCATCAAGTACAGATTTGGGCTTCTGCGAACTGGCGGCATTATCAAAATAAATGAGGGGCTTGCCATTGACCTCTTGATCTAAAATTTCAAAGTCTGCTCTGACCCGATCTGCTAAGGTCTTTTCGTAGGTTAATGTCATGGGGCTTAGATAGTTGCTATCGTAACTGCTATCTGCATTTTAACAGTTTAAATCCGAAAAGGCATGGTCTGACGCGGTGCGTCAGACCATGCCTTTTCGGATTTACTGGATCGTAACGCGCTGGATCAGTTTGCTAATTTCCAGATTTTTACTTTGCCGTCGAGACTGCCACTGATCAGCAATTTCTGATCGCTACTAAATCCGACCGATGACACACCTCGCTCATGTTCTGATAAAACTTGAGGCGATCGCTTATCTTTTAAATACCAAATCCGAATTGTCTTATCAGCACTACCGCTAGCCAACAACCGACCGTCATTACTAAATGCGATCGTATGTACTGCACCAGTATGTCCTGTAAGAACATCCTTTAACTGCCCCGTTTTTCCATCCCATAGCCGCACAGTATTATCTTCCATCGCACTTGCGATCGCAGAACCATCATTGCTATAAACAAGCGATCGCACAGCGCTGCCACTTTCCACTAAAGTCTGAATGACTTGGCGAGTCTCCACATTCCATAATCGAATTGCGCCATCGTTACTACCACTTGCCAAAACCTTGCCATCAGGTGTAAACGAAACATCATATACCCAAGATTTTTCGGATAGCGTGTTGATAAGCTTACCAGTTTCCGCATTCCATAATCGAATCGTGTTATCGCCACTAGAACTAGTGACTGTCTTACCGTCTGGGCTAAAAATCGCGGTATATACACGTTCCTGATGTCCTTCTAAAGTATTTAAGATTTTACCTGTAGCAACTTCCCAAATGATCACTTTGCGATCGTCACTTGCAGTAACTAAACGCTTGCCATCAGGACTAAATTGGACATCATAGACTCGACCTGTATGCCCTTTGAGCGTCTGCAATTTTTTATCGGTCTGGATGTCCCATAGCTCGATAATGCGTTCAGAGCTTGCCCCTGCCAAGATTCTGCTGTCAGGACTAATCGTCACCCCATAGATGACATTCTTTGCTCCACTAATCGAAAATTCTTTGACTAAAGTTGGAATTGAATTGGATGGATTGATGGGAGTAATAGCAGATTCTAGCAATCCCGTTTTTTCTGGCGATATATCAGGATTGATTGTCTGATTAACTGACTTTGGTGATCTAGGGGAATATCCAAATATAAGAATCAAGGCGGTAATTGCGATCGCACTAAGTGTGACCAGTCCTAAACCCAAATGCCAAGGCTGGAAATATCCCCAAACACCTGATTTAGGAGATTCCTGATTTTGTGCAGAGTGAAGATCTCGAACAGGCTTCTTCTCCTCTTTATGTTGTGCGTAGCTTTGTTGATCTAGTCTTTGAGTCGCCTGATCGCTAATAAGTACCGTTGGTAAGCTGTGATTCACCTTGGATATTGGATAGCGATCAATGAATTCTCTAATCTCCTCATAAGCCTCTTCAGCACCATGATAACGCTGCCGAAAATCAAACCGTACCATTCGCGAAAGAATGTCGGCAAACTCAGGGTAAACCTTTGGCGCAGATTTTCGCCATTGAATTTCTAAGTTGTCATCTTTAGCGAGATTACTGGGTGAAATACCTGTCAGCGCTTGGATGCCAAGCATCCCGATCGCATAGATATCACTAGCAAATTTGGGTTCGCCATGAGCCTGTTCGCTGGGCATATATCCTGGTGTACCAATTCCCACGGTATAGCCATCGTCTGCTTGCCCAGCCAATAGAGCCGTGGGTGTCACGATTTGCTTGACAACGCCAAAATCAATTAAAAAAAGCTGCCCATCCCGACGACGAATAATATTTTCGGGTTTAATATCGCGATGAATTACGTTGTTTTGATGGACAAAGCTGAGAACAGTTAAGAGATTTTGTAATAAATCAGCAACGTTGAACTGTTCCCAAATCTTGCCGCGTGTCAGTTCATGACTAAGATCTTTGCCATTAATATATTCTTGGACTAGATAAAATTCTGATAATTCTTCAAAGTGGGCAAATAATTGAGGGATTTGGGGATGGGTTCCGAGGCGATAGAGAACTTGAGCTTCAGTTTCAAAGAGTCGCCGCGATAATTGCAAGACACTAGTTTCTTGAATATGTGGACTTAGTCTTTTAATCACTCTAATCGGGCGATCGGGTAAATGTAAGTCCCGTGATAGATAGGTCTCACCAAATCCACCGCCACCTAAACGCGCTGTAACTTCGTAATGCCCACCGACGATTTGCCCAGTTGTAAGACTCATAAACTATTCTGCGGATGCCTTGGACTCGATTACAATCTTGCCATAAGTAGATAGCCAAAAGCAGCCTTAAAGCCCAAAAAGCTGTAGCGCACGCTGCGCGTGCGCTACAGCTT
>CASBRC010000204.1 GCA_949128015.1 Synechococcales cyanobacterium PMM_0003 | reverse complement strand
GTCTTTGCCATTGGCGGCGCGATAAAATCCTGCTTTGGTTGCTTCGGTGGTCATGGCTTTGGTGGGCAGAGTCGAAGCCCCAATTAAAATACAAATGGTTTAGGATTGCTATGTGTATGATATTTTAAGATTATCACAAGCTTTTCATACAATTGCTTTAAAGATAAAAACTTAGGGATAGAGGTTTATGCAAGCATCAGAAACAAAGTTACAGCAAATTATTGAGGGAACTAAACAGTATGTAGTACCTTTGTTTCAGCGTCCCTATAGTTGGAAGAAATCAGAATGGCAGATGCTTTGGGATGATCTAATAGACTTATGTGAGCTAGAAACTCCTCGAACTCATTTTATGGGTTCTATCGTAACGATGCCCACTAATTCTATACCTGAAGGCGTTAGTAAATATTTACTCATTGACGGACAACAAAGATTAACAACTATTTTCATTTTGCTTTGTGCGTTGCGAGATCGTGCAATGCACTCAGAGGAAAGTAAATTATCAGCAAAGATTGATGCTATTTTAACGAATGTTCATGAAGATGGAATAGATTACTTTAAACTACAACCAACACAAGTTGACCGAGAAATCTTCCATAGATTGATCCAAAGCGATGAGATAAGCACGAATAGTTCAATCCTTGACTGTTACGTGTTTTTCTTTAAGAAAATTAAGCAATTCAATACTGATTTACAACAACTTCAGAAAATTATATGCACTAATCTTTCCATTGTTAGTGTTGTTCTTAGTGCTAATGATGATCCTTATCTTGTGTTTGAAAGCCTAAATGCGAAGGGAAGAGCTTTAACTCAAGCCGATCTGATTCGCAACTACTTCTTTATGAGAATTCATACTGATAAGCAAGATGCAATCTATGCAAAATATTGGCAGCCAATGCAAGATTTGCTTGGAGAAAATTTAACGGAATATATTCGGCATTATCTGACTAAAAATGGAATTGATGTTAAACAGAGTGATATCTATTTTCAACTCAAGGAAAAAATCAGCCAGAGTGATGCCCTATCTCATTTACAAGACTTATATAAGTTTGCGGACTATTACTCAAGGCTGCTATCTCCAGAAAGAGAAAGCAATTTAAAAATCAGAAAATATTTGATGCGAATTGATCGATTAGAAGTTGCAACTGTCTATCCATTTTTATTGAATTGCTATGATGAGTGGATGCAGAATCGAATTTCCGAAAATGATTTTGTTGAGATTTTTCAGGTTTTAGAAAATTTCTTGCTTCGCAGATTTGTCTGTAATGTCCAAACGAGAGGACTAAATCGAATTTTTGCATTGTTGTATTCACAAGTTGCCAAAGAGGTCGATATTGCATCTGACTCATTTGTTGAGCGGGTTAAAGCTGTTTTACAAACCAAAGACTATCCAAAGGATACAGAATTTAGAGAAAGGCTGGTAGATGTAAAATTGTATGGCAGCAATCGAACTGAGAAAGCAAAGCTGATACTTGAATCACTTGAAGAATCTTTTAGACATAAAGAGCAAGTTAATTTCGATAAACTGACGATTGAACATATTATGCCTCAGACCTTAAATGTTGTTTGGAAACAACATCTAGGTCAGGATTGGCAAATCACCCATGATTTACTTCTTCATACAATTGGCAATTTGACTCTTACAGCCTATAACGGTGAACTTTCTAATTCTGATTTTCTCACCAAGAAAAAAGAATATCAAAATAGTCATTTAGAACTAAATTCTTATTTCCAAAATCTAAATACATGGCGCAGAGAAGATATTGAAAATAGATCTGAGAATCTGGCAAATGCTATTCTAAATATTTGGAAATATTTTGGCAATGAATTTACACAAATTATTCAGCCTAGCAATTTAAAGGGAACTACTCCAAAATTATTATGTATTTTTGGCGAAGAAATTCAAGTCAAAAGCTGGCGTGACGTTTTAGAAACGACTTTAAATACCATTGCTGACCTTGAACCAGAGCGCTTTCAAGACATCATGGAGCAATTTCCCCGTTTATTAGGATGGGAGCAGAGAAACTTTCGCAGTACCCGACAGCTAAAAAATGGAGTTTATATTGAGACTAATTTTTCGGCAAAGGATATTTCGAGTCTTTGTCATAGAGCAATTGAGACAGCAGGTTTATCTATTCAGGATTGGTCTGTTGAGACTGTGAAATCATAGATTTATGGTAGCGATCGCTAATATATTGCAATAGATTATAGCGATCGCATTTCGTAAATATCACGCATTAGATAATTGCTGAATGCTGACAATGGACAAGATTAAATCTTTGTGCGATCGGTTGGTTACACGCATTAGCCAAGAAATTATTAAAATTAGGTCTTTTAGACGAACGAGAGGAAGCCCACGATTGAATGGCTTAAGAGTGCGATCGCTATTTTTTGGAGAATTGCGATCCACCTTTTGATTAGAAAGTACTAAATAAATACTTTAAAGAAGCCTTTCCTCATTACCAAAATTATCAAGCTTATGGTGCGATCGCAGGAATTGAGATTAATGAAGGCATAGATCGCTATGCTTATCGCAAAGGATTATTTGTGATTAAGCCATCGGGCGAAGGCGTTGCGATCGCAAATGACGACAATTTTAAACCCGTGACTTGGTAAGCAACTTAATTTCTATGACTACTAACCTTGTAAAACCACTAATAGACGATTTTTGGAGCGAATACAACATTCGTTTAGAGCCTTGGAATATTGGCTATGACGCACCAGTTAGCATTAACCCCGAAGAAATCCCTACTAGTGACAAGATAAATACTGAAGTTGAATTTGGCAATGGTGAATGGCAGCCGATTCGGGCTGCGATCGCACCCGAACTTCCCGATCAAATTTTATTTATTGATGGACGATTGCGTATTGACGCGAATTTTCTGGGTCGGCGGGATGATGAGATTTTGTATGGCGCTTTTGCCACGATCTCTGTAGGAGCAGTATTGGTCGATCGCACAATCAGCAGAGCCAAATGTGTAGCTACAGAAATAACTAGAATTATTGCCCTCGGTGGAAATTTAACGCCTCCAGTAACCGCAATTCCTTGTCCGATGAGTGGTCGAGGCAATTTAAAATACGATCGCTGTCTGACTAGTAGCAATAATCAACCAGATACGCCTTCTCAATTAGTCCAAGGAGAAATGCTGGATGAAGAACTCCGAGTTGCTAATGCACTCTCTTTGAACAAGGAATTAATCAAAGAAAATACGCTGATCGTCCGCGATGGTCCCTTGCTTTATCGGGTTTATCAAACGCCTTACGATACGATTGGCTATGTAAAAACGATGGGTAAGGCTTATCTCAAAGGAGACAATGCTCAAGTTATGCGATCGCTAAAAGTAGGAGAGCGCACACCAATTTTTCGGATTTCTAATACTCACGGCTCCAATCTCAGTTGGTATTTGCGATCGGGCAGTAAAGATCTGAATTATAAAAAGTTGGGCTATCACGACTTACATGGGATTATTCGCATCGATCTTGATGGCGGCATACCACTTGAACGCGCTAAGGCGATCGCCGATCAAAGCACATTTTTAATTCCTCAATATGCCTCACATCCCACCCGCGATCCGCGTGCGCCCCAAAATTTGACACCAGTAGGCGCATTAGAAAAAGAACTAGGACGCAGAATGGGCAGTCGTGAATTAATTTCACGGCGTTTACGTGACTTTTTAGCCGAATCTGCTAATTATCGCTCTATTTGAACTATAAAAACCATGCAAGAAGATTCCAGACAATACGCCCCAGCCACCCTCAGAAATCGCGAAGCGATCCTAGAAACGCTGTTACAAAACTTGCCTCCCGCAGGTAATATTCTTGAAATCTCTAGCGGCACGGGCGAACACGCCGTCTACTTTGCACCTCATCTGCAACCGCGTCAATGGATACCCACCGATCCCAATCCGATCGCAATATCCAGCATCATCGCTTGGCAACAGCATCATCCATCGCCTAACTTAGCCGCACCATTTGCGATCGATGTCACCACATCCAACTGGGACGAGCAAGTACAAAGCCAAAACCTCAAATATGACATTCATGCGATCGTCAATATCAATATGATCCACATCGCACCTTGGACGGCTTGCCTAGGGCTAATGTCTGGCGCAAACAAGATCTTGCCCATCGGCGGCATTTTGTATTTGTATGGCTCTTATAAACAAAATGGCAAACATACTTCGCCTAGCAACGCTGACTTTGATGCAAGTTTACGCGATCAAAATCCAGCATGGGGAGTCCGCGATCTCGAAGAAGTAATCGACGTTGCTGCCGCGCAAAACCTAGTGCTGCACAAAGTACAACCTATGCCAGCCAATAATCTCTCCGTGTTTTTTCAGAAAATCTGAGATGAAAAGCCTTAAATTGACTTAAACTTAATAATCTACAGATACAAAATTTAAAAGACTTTGATTGCAACTGCCATTAAACCAACAAGACGACCCGTGTTTCCTTTCACCGCCGTGATCGGACAAGAAGAGATGAAGCTCGCCCTGTTGCTCAACGTCATCGATCCTAAAATCGGTGGAGTGATGGTAATGGGCGATCGCGGTACGGGCAAATCCACCACCGTTCGCGCCCTTGCTGATCTCCTACCCGAAATCGAAGTTGTCTCTGACGATCCCTTTAGCAGCCATCCCACCGACGGCGACTTGCAAAGCGAAGAAGTGCGCCGCCGTATTGCCAATGGCGAAATCCTGCCGACTAGCACCAAACAAGTCATTATGGTGGACTTGCCTCTTGGTGCGACCGAAGACCGTGTATGCGGCACAATCGATATTGAAAAAGCCCTATCTGAAGGTGTCAAAGCCTTTGAACTCGGACTACTTGCGAAGGCAAATCGGGGAATCCTTTACATTGATGAAGTTAATCTCCTTGACGATCACCTCGTCGATGTGTTGTTAGACTCCGCCGCCTCTGGATGGAATACCGTTGAGCGTGAAGGGATTTCGATCCGTCACCCTGCCAGATTTGTATTAGTTGGTTCGGGCAATCCAGAAGAAGGCGAGTTACGTCCACAACTTCTCGATCGCTTTGGGATGTATGCCGAGATCCGCACTGTGCGTGAGCCAGAGTTGCGCGTTCGTGTAGTTGAAGAACGGACTAATTTTGATGGAAATCCTCATGGATTTCTCTCAGACTATGCCACCAGACAAGAAGAGCTACAAGCCAAAATCGTGAAAGCGCAAAATCTGCTCAGTGAAGTAGATATCCCTCAAGATCTGCGCCTCAATATCTCCAGAGTTTGCTCTGAGCTTAATGTTGACGGTTTGCGTGGGGATATTGTCAGCAATCGGGCTGCGCGTGCGATCGCCGCTTTTGAAGGTCGCAAAGAAGTAGAAGTAGATGACATCAAGCGCGTGATTGGCTTGTGCTTACGTCACCGACTCCGTAAAGATCCTCTTGAATCTATTGATACTGGCTATAAAGTACTCAAGACTTTCAATCAAATCTTTGGTATTGAAGAAGAGTAGTTAAATCTAAAAACTCTCTAACAAAGAGAAGGGGCGTTTTGCCCCTTTCCTTTGTTATGATTCTTCTGTAATTACAATTTCTCGCTTTTCAAGTTCTTCAATAAAAATCTTGGCTCTTCTGGGTTTAGGCAAGATGAATCGTTAAGTGGGGATCAAGTACAAGGAATTTTCAAGCGTCAATTTGAGCTAAAAAAAGAATGATTGGCAAAGGGTTGTCAACAGTTGACAATACCTAGTTATACCTAGATTTAAGTCATAGAAATCTGACAAAATCTATGGATAGCCTGATTGGCGAAAAGTTGATAGAATAAATCGATAATTTAAGTAATTCTAATGTTATTAGGATTTAAAACGCAACTAAAACTCAATAACAAATAGCGATCGCAATTTAGCAACAACTGGTGATGGTTCTTTTTTCAGCCATTCTTGATAATGCTGCTCTTGGGACTGCTCTAATCGGAACATATAGTTATCAATTTGAGTGCGATTAGCTAAGTAATAGGTAATTATGGCATAGATTTTTTCTAGGTTTAGACTTGGCAGTTCTTCTAAAATTTCTTCGGGACTATAGCCGCTTAAGTAGTATTTGATGGCATCTTGAATGCCAATCCGATGACCTTTGATGCGAATGTCATCTGGGCTAAGAAAATCGAGATAGTCTTCTAAAAGCATATTTACTGCCTCAGCTATATGAATGATATCCTAACTCAGTTCATTAGACATTAAAATTATGCAATTATCTTTAGCTGTTTCAAATGCCTTTCTAGTCATCGATTTTGACAATATCAATGCGCTAATAATTACGTTCGTGTCAAAAACTATGCGATTAGTTTTCATTGGCAAGTATTGATTCTAAAATTTCAGGAGTCATGCCATTAGCTTCGGCTTCTTGTCCAATTTCATCCATCATTTCTAAAAGTGTTTTTTCTTTTGTCAGCATGATGCTAAGAAATGTTTGAATTTTAGATTGCTGTTCTGGACTAACTTGACGGTATGCCTGTGCTAGTTCGGGTGTGACTTGAATGCTAATCGTTTCCATAATCATAGTTATTTCTCAATTAACTTATTGTTTTATTATGAGCGATCGCTGAAGTTCTAAAGGACGATCACCCAATAAATCTATAACTTTAATGTTTTGAAGATGATCGCCACCTCCATCACATATTCATATTCCCAAGGATTCAGAGAAAACCTTTATTTTCCCCAATCTTCAAGTTGCAATTCTTCAACACGCTCAAATTCTCTGGTGTTATGGGTTACAAGAATAAGATTGTTGGCTAAAGCGATCGCTGCAATCTGTAAATCATAGCTCCCAATCGGTGTTCCCAGCTTTTGTAGTTTGGTTCGTATTTGTCCGCAAATTTGGGCTGCTTTGCCGTCAAAAGGTAAACTGGTTAAATCGGCAAAGAAGTCACTCAGACTTTTTAAATTCTCAACGGTTCGAGACCCTTTGTAAGCACCATAATAAAGTTCAAATTTTACAACGTCACAAATACAGACATCATCAGGTGAAGTTTCTAAAAAATGTTGATAAATAGCTGGACTGCGGCGATTGATGTAGCCAATACAGGTGTTGGTGTCGAGCAGATAAATCATAAAAGTTCGTTACGTTCTGGTTGTTCGCCTTGGGGTTCTCTTTCTAACGGTTCTCCTTGCCATGCTCCAAATGTACTCAGAAATCGCTGTGACCATTGACGTTTTTGAGTTTTCTGGACGATTTGATATACCAATAAAATATCTAGTTGTTCTCCTGAATGTTCAGGAAGTTGAATTTGAAGTATACCTTTTTCATCAACTTGGACTGTCGTTTGGATTGTTTGCATTGTTTTATTTCCTATGGATATTTTCTGACTCTTTCCTGTTTTGTTGTTCTACTCGTAGTGCGTCCACATTCGGATCACTTTAATGATCCTCTCTGATTCGATGATTTCATAAACAAGACGATGTTGAATATTAATTCTGCGTGAGTATGCACCTGCCAAATCACCAATCAATTTTTCATAATGGGGTGGGGTTTGCAGAGGGTTATCTCGAATTATTTCTAGTAGTTCTGCAACTTTGGCTTTCAGATTGCTTGCCAATATTTTCTTTGCATCTTTTTGTGCCTGCTTTGTGTATACCAATTTCCATTTCACCAGTCTAGTTCCTCACTGCATTCACTAACAGGAGTTAATAAGCCGACTTTGATTGATTCGCCGACTTCTGGAATTGAGAGTAAATATATGGTTTCTTGAATTCCTTGCCAAATTTCTTCAGAAACTAATATAGCGTTGTGGGTCTTGCCTGTAATTGTTATAGGTTCACGAGATATTGATACTTCATCGATCAGTTCTTGAAGTTTAGGTTGGGCTTCAGCTAAGGATATGAGGGTTGACATTTTTGGCTCCATGTTGCTAAAAACAGAATTATTATCTCTTCTATGGGAAGAATGATTAAGTGTCACTTAACTTTTTGATGATTGACTTTGCCAGATTTTCGTTGATTTCCGTATGACGAGGTACGGGTTGTGATTGCTTGGTTTTCGGATTCGTATACCAATCGTGTCGCCCACC
>CASBRC010000203.1 GCA_949128015.1 Synechococcales cyanobacterium PMM_0003 | reverse complement strand
GGTTCAAGGAAAAAGTAGAAAGGAAAAAGGAAAAAATGGGAAGAAGGAATATTAGGGTTGGATTACGGGAATCTCTTCATTACGGTGTTTGCGATAAATTTTAAAATCGCTATCCAGCGTCATCACCGCGCTATTTAATATTTGCTCAGCCATCCTCACCAAACAAGCATCCGCAAACGACATTGGTACAGACTCATAACGTCCCATTAGTACACGAATGTTACTTATCTCCTCTTGCAGATTAAAAGCGATCGCGATCGCCCCCACTTCAATCATCTCAAAAACAGCCTCAATCAAATATTTTCGCTTCAGCAAAAAACAAGTCTCAGAAATCACCGCCTCACAAGTCAATACAGGCGGCTTAAGCTGCGTCCATTCCCGCACCGCCCAAGCGTGATTCGGATCGCTTCTATTGATCAAAGCAACTAAAACACTAGTATCCAAAATTATATTCTGACTTCTCACGCTCCATAACCATCCATGTACTTCTTATTCACAGAGAGGTCTTCAGGCAAATCATCTGCAATGCCAATCCATTTTTTGGTCAGGTCATAACAAGAAACAACAGACCTATCTTGCTTTAATAGAACTTCTTCAACCTTTGCGGCTTGGCGATCGCCCAAATCAAATGTGAGAAATTCAATAAATTTCAATACCTGATGCTGACGATCTATCGGTAACTGCTGCATCTTAATCACAGCTTTTTCTAAAATTGTCATTGCCTTAACCTTGTTGATATCTTGCAAAAACTTCAGATGTAGCCATATATTACAAGCTTTTTAGTTGCGCGATCTGCCAAATATTTTTTTTCTAACAAATCGAGTTCAGTCTAGTCTTTGCGATCGGCTCTTGCGATTATCCCCAATAACTCTGCGTCTGTCATAGGTTCAAGGAAAAAGTAGAAAGGAAAAAGGAAAAAATTGTTTTTCAGGACTACGAGCTAATCTCAACATCCATTTATAGAAATTCCAACATATTTCTCATCGACTCGCGAGAATTTCTTTGCAACAAAGCTAATAACCTGCGTAAAGCCTCACCTATCGGCAACTGTGGCGACACAATAACCCCAAAATGTTCTTTTTCCGCGATTACATAATCATTATGCAACAAAACAAAATCCTTCACATTGAACGTAAATATACAACTTTCCTGCTCAACTGCATACTCAATTTGTTCGCGATCGCTCCGTCCTTTTCGAGACAACTCCTGAATATGAACAGCATCATATCCCCGCTTCCGTAAAGCCGAAGCCAAATCAAGCTGCACATCTTCATCTAGCAACAACTTAACCTTAGCCATTGCCTCAAACCGCTTTAGGATGAACTAACGCTTGACTCTTCCAATACTCAATATTAGAAGACTCCTCTAAATCCTTTTCGATTTCTTCTTGATGATCGAAATAATAGGCAAGAGCCGAATGCACTTGAGAAGGACGTAAATGTGAAAGCGCACTCAAGATCTCATCTACATTCATTCCCATTTGATAATAGCCAGCAATCCGCCGCACAGTCACTCTCGTACCAGAAACTATCGGCACGCCACCAGCAATATCAGGGCTAGCAGAAATATAAGGATAAACAGTTGCAGTAATACTCATGTTTTAATTCATTCAATCTTTTTTCAAGCGTGATCATAGATTTTTTCTTGCAAAAGAGAAGGATACATTGGACGCAAAGAGTCTGTAAAAGCCTCAGATACTTGAATGCTCTCATCAATGGCAACCTTATTATCATAATAAAACGACATCGCCGCATATACCTCAGCCAAAGTCAGGTCATACTCCACCGCCACCTCTTCCAGCGTCTGCCCCAATTGCAAATAAGCGATCGCAATTCGCCGCCCCGCAATCCGAGGCTTACCACCGCGAACATCAGGCGTAAAGTTCAATATAGCGATCAATCGCAACTTTCATAATGTCCTGACCTATAGCATTTCCATATTTTACAAGCTTTTTAGTTGAGCGATCTAAATGAGATGTGCTAGGGATAATACCCTACCTCTACTCAACCCATTAGCTAAAGCTCAGAATTCACAAAGAAGGCAATTTACAGCAGATTGCAATCAAACCAAACCAAGATTTTTTGTAAAAGCCCCGCTTCGCACAAAAAATCTAGTGGTGGGTTTGTTCGGGATTTGCTGTAAAGATCTAGGAGTGAGGTAATTACCAAACCTTTTAATTCCCTTAATCTACCCGATCAGATTGTCAAAATGCTGGATTGTTAAAAATCATGAAGATATTGCTTGTAGAAGATGATGAATTATTAATTGCGATCTTAACCAAGAAGCTGACAGATAATCACTACATTGTGGATGTGGTCAAAGATGATGAAATGGGTTGGACTTATGGCTCGACATTTGAGTATGACTTAATTATATTAGACATTGTTTTACCAAAACTAGATGGTCTTCGCTTATGTCAGCGCTTTCGAGCGGAAGGCTACACTATGCCAATTATGTTACTGTCCTCGCAAAATACGAGTACAGCTAAGGTAAGTGGATTAGATGCTGGAGCAGATGATTATGTGGTTAAGCCCTTTGACGTACCAGAGTTAATTGCGCGGATTCGGGCTTTATTGCGACGGAGTAATTCCAGCTCTATCCCTTTGTTGGTTTGGGGAGATTTACTGCTCAATCCCAGTACTTGCGAAGTTTCTTACGATAATCAGCCACTAACACTCACAAATAAAGAATATGAGTTGTTAGAGCTTTTACTTCGCGATAGTCAACATTTACTCAGTGCCGATGAGATTCTCGATCGCTTATGGTCTTCCGATGAGTTTCCGTCAGAAGCGACGGTGCGATCGCATATTCGACGATTGCGTCATAAGTTGGTAGCCGCAGACGCTCCATCAGATTTCATAGTTACCGTTCATGGACGAGGCTATTATCTAAAAGCGCCAGATAAAGCTCCTGAAATAGGAATGCCAAACCAAATTAAGGCTTCTATTCCCAATTCATTTAATTTACCACAATCAAATTCTCAAATCGCTACAAAGGTAATGATTGTGGATAATGATATTGATCTTTTGCGATCGCTTCCAAACCTACTCAAGCCTTGGAATTTTAAAATCACGACCTTAGCAGATCCACAAGAGTTTTGGTCAGTATTACAGGCAGTATCACCTGATGTATTAGTGCTAGAGGCGAATATGCCACAAATGAATGGATTTGAACTGTGCCAAGCACTAAGAAACAATCCCGACTGGCAGCGTTTACCAGTTTTATTCCTAAGTGTAATTACAGATGCAAACACACAAAACCTCGCTTTTAGTGTCGGTGCAGACGACTTTTTATATAAACCAATCGCAGCGATAGATCTAGCAAATCGAATTCATAATCGACTACAACGAATTAGAGCTTACAATTAAAATTTACATACATTTAACATCACATGACAGAAACATCGCTACGAGAGCAACAATACCCCCTAATTCGCGATCTAGCCAACTGTATGGCAAGAAAATTTAGATTTATCGGATTATCAAGTTCCAGAAGATCTTGGCTATGTTGAAGGGGCTTTAGAATGTGAACGCCTCATCATTGAAAATCATTGCTATAGCACTCCACAATTTCGGAAGTTGCACTTGGAGCTAGCCAGAGTTGGAAGTGGGTTAGATATTCTGCACTGTGTGATGTTTCCTAATCCTAAATATGGTATCCCCATTTTTGGATGTGACTTAGTTGGTGGACGTGGCAGTATTAGCGCTGCGATCGCAGATTTATCTCCTGTGCATCCCGAACGCGCTTTACCACGTAGTTACCACAACGCTTTGTCAAGTCTGCCTGAGATGAAGTTTGAGCAGACTCGCGAGTTACCGCCATGGGGCGATATTTTTTCAGATTTTTGTTTGTTTGTGCGTCCGATGGGCGATCGCGAAGAGGCTCTATTTTTACAAAGAGTGCGTGAATATTTGACTTTGCATTGCCAATTGGCAGTAGCGACAGAGCCGTTAACTTCATCTCTAGATATTGAGCAAATTCTGGCGGGTCAGCGCTATTATTGCGAAAAGCAACAGCAAAATGATAAAACGCGACGAGTTCTTGAAAAGTCCTTCGGCACGGAATGGACAGAGCGTTATATGACCACGATGTTATTTGATTACGCAGCCTAATCAATCACCTCAAAAGAAGGAGCGCTAAGCGCTCCTTCTTTTTGAGTGATTATACTTACTTACCTATGGGTAATTCCTATAAAGTAAAACGTCTACAAATAATCAATTTGTCATTAATCTTTATGTAAAGAAATAAGATCAAATGAAACAAATAGTTAACATTTGACAACTAAGTATAAATCCTTAAAATGCTTACCTTACAAAGGTTTGAAATCTTTATTAAACCTTTTGATTTAACCCCAGATCGAGTGAACTTCTCTTTGCACAAAATCTGCACAAATTAGTTGTTTTAATCATTTTATTCTCAAACCTTGCAAACCAAAAAACTAAAATCAGTTGAGGTTTCGTTCTCTTAAGTAAATTGGATAAATTGGTTATTGTTTAATCCACAGAGCTTAATAAACAGAAAGATTTGAGAGCATAACAAAACTTATATATTAAACAAGGAGATTCTTTAGAATGCTAGATGCTTTTACTAAAGTAGTTGCTCAAGCCGATACTCGCGGCGCTTTTGTATCTGATTCACAAGTTGATGCATTGAAACAGTTGGTTGCTGATGGAACCAAACGCTTGGATGTAGTTAATCGCATCACCGCTAACTCCTCTGCGATCGTTACCAATGCTGCTCGTGACTTGTTTGAAGATCAGCCTCAATTGATCGCTCCCGGTGGAAATGCATATACCCACCGTCGTATTGCCGCTTGTATGCGCGACATGGACATCATCCTCCGCTATGTAACCTATGCAATATTCTCTGGCGATGCTAGCGTTTTGGAAGATCGTTGCCTCAATGGCTTGCGTGAAACCTACAGCGCATTAGGCGTACCTGGTGGATCAGTAGCAATTGGCATCGGCAAGATGAAAGCCGCAGCGATTGCGATCGCTAATGATGCTAATGGTGTAACCCGTGGTGATTGCAGCGCGTTAATGTCTGAACTCGCTAGCTACTTTGACAAAGCCGCCGCATCGGTAGGCTAATCTTTGGTTTCTTAAATTAATTTTTTGTAATTTTTTTCCTTTTTCTTTCTCACAAATTCTCTTATAAATTTTTTAGAGGTACATTAAGCATGAAGACTCCTTTAACAGAAGCAGTATCTACAGCAGATTCCCAAGGGCGCTATCTTAGTGTTCCCGAAATGCAGGCTGCCTTTGGTCGTTTACGCACAGCTGCGGCAAGTCTTGATGCTGCTAAAGGATTGAGCGCTAAAGCTTCCAGCTTGGCTGAAGGTGCAGCAAATGCTGTTTATCAGAAATATCCCTACACCACCTCACAAGCAGGCAACAACTTCGCTTCTACCCCTCGTGGTAAAGCCAAGTGCGTTCGTGACATCGGCTACTACATCCGCATGATCACCTACTGCTTGATTGCTGGTAGCACTGGTCCTATGGATGACTACCTCGTAAGTGGTTTGGCCGAAATCAACCGTGCATTTGATCTATCTCCTAGCTGGTATGTTGAAGCTTTGAAATCAATCAGGGCTAGTCATGGTTTGAGCGGCGATGCAGCTTTGGAAGCTAATTCCTACATCGACTATGCAATCAATGCCCTCAGCTAAGATTTTTTTCTAGTTTCAAAACTACAGAATAAAGAAAATCCCGAAGACGGTAAGTACATCCTGAGGGGAAGAACTTACCGTCTTCGGTTTATAAAAAATGAGTATTTATTCTTAAAACTTTTTTCAAAGAATATTTAAAATTATTTAAGGAGCTTTCGATATGACAAGTTCATTGGCTGCAAGCCGTTTAGGTTTTGAACCTTTTGTTAATGCATCTCCTGTGGAACTACGCCCAAATTGGACTGGTGCTGATGTTATTGCTGTGATTACTGCGACTAACCGTCAAGTCTTTGGCAATGATTACTTGATGTTGTCAGAGCGCTTGACTAGTGCAGAGTCTCTCCTCTCTAGTGGTAACATTTCTGTTCGGGATTTTGTAAGAGCTTTAGCTCAATCAGAATTGTATCAGACCAAGTTTTTCACTTCCACACCCCAAGTTCGTTTTATTGAATTAAACTTCAAACATTTTTTGGGTCGCGCCCCTTATGATGAATCGGAAATCACGGAACATGTCAATCGCTATGTTGAGGAAGGATATGAAGCAGAAATCAACTCTTATATTGATTCTGAAGAATATCAAGAAAACTTTGGTGAAGCGATCGTTCCCTACTATCGTGGGTTTGAAACCCAACGTGGTCAGAAGAACGTCGGTTTTAACCGTATGTTTCAGCTTTATCGTGGCTATGCTAACAGCGATCGCGCTCAGGGCAAAAACAAATCGACTTGGTTGACCGAAGATCTAGCTCGCAACACAGCAAACACCATCCGTACCGCCAACTTTGGGCTAGCTTTGGTTGGTACGACTGGCGACGATCGCGGACAGCTATATCGCGTTAGTGCTATTCAGCGCGATCGCGGACGGACTACCCAAATCCGTCGTAGTGTCAGTGAATATCTGGTTTCCTATGACCAACTTTCTGCAACTCTGCAAAGACTGAACAAGCGCGGTAGCCGTATTACCCAAATCAGCCTTGCTTAAGGCTCTTGCCTCATCTTTTTTATAAATGTAGGGATAATTTATGGATTGCCCCTACGTTTATAAATTTGCAAATTATTATAAGATTGTTAGAAAGCAATACTTTTACAATCTTGGTTTGTTTTCAGTGTTTTACGCTGAAAATGGTCTAAATAGCATAACTTAAATATTAAAGGAGCATAAACTGTGGCAATTACAACTGCTGCTTCCCGTTTAGGGACGATCGCCTATAGCGAAACAAAGCCAACAGAACTTCGTCCTAACTGGACACCCGAAGATGCCAAAGTGGTAATTAACGCTGTGTATCGCCATGTTTTGGGAAATGATTACATCATGGCTTCAGAGCGATTAGTAGCCCTTGAGTCTTTGCTATGTAATGGACAAATCACCGTGCGTGATTTTGTGCGTGGGGTGGTCAAGTCTGAGCTATACAAAACCAAGTTTCTCTACCCTAACTTTCACACCCGCGTAATTGAATTGAACATCAAGCACCTATTGGGACGCGCTCCCTATAGTGAAGCTGAAGTAGTTGAGCATCTCGATCGCTATCAAAATGAAGGTTTTGACGCTGATGTTGATTCTTATATTGATTCAGACGAATACGAAACTAACTTTGGCGATGCGACAGCACCTTACTATCGCGGTTTTGATAATAAAGTTGGCGATAGAACTGTTGGCTTTACGAGAATGTTCCGACTCTATCGTGGCTATGCAAATAGCGATCGCGCTCAAGCCGAAGGCAATAATTCAAGATTAGCGGCTGAACTTGGTCAAAATACAGTATCTGCGATCGTTGGACCTTCTGGCGGTAATGAAGGCTGGGCATATCGTCCTGCTAAAGGCGCTATGGCTACTCGTGCTTTTGGACGCTCTTCGACAGGTTCTAGCGATCGCCTTTACCGAATCGAAGTTGCCGCAGCTAATTTACCGCGTTATCCTCAAGTGCGTCGTGTCAATCGTGAGTACATTGTCTCCTATGAACAGTTGAACAACACCTTGCAACGCATTAATAAGATGGGCGGCAAAGTTGCTAGCGTGACGATTGCTCAGTAGTAAGTAGAAAAAGATTTTTAGGATATTTTCCCTCCTAAAGATCTTTTTTCGATCAACTTTAAGAATTCACCACTAAAAACTCACTAAAAACCATTTTTTATGACACCTTCTACTTCAGCGGCAGATACTCGCTACTTCCTGTATGAGGTATCTGGTCTAAACAATTACAAGCAGCCTGCAAACGATAACTATACTACTCGCCCCATTGATAATGTTTTTATTCAAGTGCCATATAATCGCATGAATGAAAAAATGCGGAGTATTATGCGTATGGGAGGCACAATCGTTAGTATTCGTCCTCTCACTAAAAATTTGCCTCAGGGCGAATAATTTATTATAAAACCCAAAGATATGTAGCGCAGGCGCAGCGTGCGCTACATATCTTTAAATTAAAACCCCAAAGAATAAAGGCGGCGCAATGCGCCGCCTTTATTCTTTGGGGTTTTACTATAGACTCAACACAAAAAACTTAATTAGGGTAATTTAAACGATTACCACAATGCAGGCACAGGACGAGAAGGTACTGCGGCTGGAGCTTCCACCCTAAAAGGCACAGCAGGAGCAGGTTCTTCAGGAGCGGCACAAGCATTAAACCCTTCACTTAGCAAAGATGAGCAATAAGAACTTGGCAAATCACGAGTGCGAATAGTCGCATCGCTAAGAGTTTGCAAGTCCATCATTTCTCGATTAATCGCTCGAAAAGAATTAGCTTGACGTTCAATCCATTGATCCCTAAATGTGGTTTGGATAAAGGCATCAGGCAAATTAGGATCAGAGGTCATATCCAAGACTTTGTTTTGTACCTGAGGGTAGGTAGCAGGAAAGTTTCGAGGAAATTGATCTTGATCCGTGAGTTGGGGATTGGCAAAAGCGGCTCCGCTAGCTAGCAGCATCGAGGCTGTAACTAGTGACGAAGCAAGCAACGAGAATCTAGTACTCATAAAAATACGCATCCTCACAGTTGGACGCTGACTAATGTAGCAGATCCAGCCATAAATTGACTGGTTTTATAGACAACGCCCAAGATTTTTGTTAAAAGTGTTGCAAAGCAACACTTTTAACAAAAATCTTGCTTCTTATTTCAGCTTAAACTTAAAAAGTATTTATTAAACTCAAAAACTAAGTCAAAGTTGTGGAACATCCAAATCGTGAAAAGTTACTAGACCTATTTTGCCGTCTTGCTTATAAAAGCGGCGACTTCACCCTATCTTCTGGGCAAAAAAGCACCTATTACATCAATGGCAAGTTGGTTACATTACATCCCTTTGGTGGTCTATGGACTGGACAGGTATTATTGGAGATGCTGCCAGAAGGTGCAGGGGCTGTGGCGGGTTTGACATTAGGTGCTGACCCAATCGTTAGTGCAGTGAGCGTAGTATCCGCCTATGAAAATAAACCAATTCCTGCTTTGATTATTCGCAAGCAACCTAAAGGACATGGGACGGCGGCGTGGATTGAGGGGCCAGAGCTTGCACCGCAGACAAATGTAGTCGTACTAGAGGATGTCGTCACCACAGGTCAATCGGCGTTGTTTGCGGTCGAAAAGTTGCGCGATGCAGGTTATACAGTGACGCATATATTAACGCTGGTCGATCGCAAGCAGGGTGGGGCTGAACTCTATGCCAAGGAGGGGTTAAAGTTTGGCGTAGTATTTGATATTAATGAAATTCAGAGTTATGCCAAGGGGCTATAAATAAAAAGGGGCGCGAAGCGCCCCTTTTTATTTATAGTGCATACAGCCTGTTGAGACTTTAGATGGTACAGAGAAACTTTTGAAAGTGCCGCGAAGCGGCACTTTCAAAAGTTTCTCTGGGTTTTATATCAGCGCAAAGCGCTGTAGTGCGTATTACTTTTGGGATTTTGTAATATCAAGGTTAAGAAATGGAACAGCACCATTGCCGCCCAATACTTGAGGAAACTTGCCATCCCATTTTTCGATCGCTTGTTTTTGTAAAAGCTCAGAGGTCAAAGTTTCACGCAAAAGTCGCTGTGCTTCGGCTTGCCCTTTAGCTCGGTTAATAGTGGCTTCCGCTTCTTGCTCTGCTTCTCTAGCAATATACACAGCTCGCTGAGCGCGTTGTTCGGCAATTTGTTTTTCTTCTACCGCCTTAGAAAACTCGGTCGAGAAATTTAAATCAACGACGCTGGTATCTAAAACGATAATGCCGTATTTACTCAAGCGTTGACTCAAAGCCTCATCGAAATCGAGCTTTAGTTCATCGCGCTTAGTGATTGCTTCTTCGACTGTGCGTCTTGCGGCGGCGACTTTAAAGGATTCTTGAGTTTGTGGGGCAATGATTTTGGAGACAATATTTTGCAAAGTGCCTTGAGTACGACGTATCGTCACGACTTCAATCGGATCGAGACGAAAGTTAATTGCAAAACTGGCGGTAAGCTGTTGCAAATCCTTGGTCGAGCTTTGGGCTGGCACTTCAAACTTCTGTACAGTCAAGTCATAGACATCAACTTGAGAAATTACAGGTGGCTTAAAATGTACGCCTTCCAGCAATACTCCATCCTTGGCTTTCCCCAATACACTCAACACGCCTGCTTCGCCGGGGTTGATGATTACAAACGAGTTAAAGCTAATAACCGCGAGAATTCCTACTATGGCAACTAGGACTATGGATTGCCAGTTTGTTTCTTGGTCTTGCATTACTTTTTCCTATGATCTATGGCTTTCGATCATATAGCAATAATTTCTGAATCACGGATTAGACGGATTATTGGATTTCACGGATTTTGATTTGCCGCACAAGATGGGGCAAGAAAATTTGCAACAAACTCAACCCCAATTTTCTATTGAGAGTGTGGCAAAGCCACACTCTCAATAGAAAATTGGGGCTTTACTCCAGCACAAGGTGCTGCAAAAATCCGTGTCATCCTTTAATCCGTCAAATCCGTGATTCAGAAATTATTGCTTACAAATTTGCTTTTGTTCTGGAGGTAATGTGGGTGTAGATTTGAGATAGTTATCTAATAAAACACAACCTCTCTGGACTAGTTCATTAAAAGTCAATGTCTCTGCATTCCATAATTTAAGGGTATTGTCTCGACTCGCCGAAACAATATTTTTGCCATCAGGACTATAGGTTAAAGCATAGGCTTCGGCTGTGTGTCCAGACAAGGTTTTCAGCAGTTTTCCACTGGCGCGATCGATGATTTTGACGGTTTTATCAGCATTGGCAGTTGCGATCGCATTTCCATCGGGACTAAAAGTCATCCCATAGATCCAAGAATCAGCCGTAAAGGTGATTACCTTTTCAAGAACACCTGTTTGAGCGTTCCATAATTTCACTATGCCATCTTTACCAGCCGAGCCAATTTGTCTGCCATCGGGGCTATAGGCAACCGCAAGTCCTCCATTAAAATGCGCTCCTTCCATTGTGTGCAAATTCTGACCACTATTCACGTTCCAAATTTTCACTGTTTGATCATTACTCGTCGATGCTAGTGACTTGCCATCAGGGCTAAAGGCAATCGACCAGACTGTACCTGTATGTCCTTCTAGCACACGTAATAGCTTAGGATTGTCGGTATTGTCCCATTGCCATAATTTAATCTTGTTGTCCCATCCGAGCGTCGCTAAAATCTTTTGATCATAACTGAAGGTGGCATAGATCAATTCTGATCCATGAATATTCAGAATATGTAATAACTTGCCTGTTTTGCTATCCCAAATTCGCACAGTTTTATCATTACTAGCAGAGACGAGCTTGGTTCCATCAGGGCTAAAGCTCACGCCATATACTGTATCGGTATGTCCTTTGAGTTCTTGCCTAAAAGTTCCATTGGCATTCCAAAGTCGGACACTTTTATCAACACTGCCTGAAGCAAACATTTTGCCGTCAGGGCTAAAATTGACTGACCAAATACTGCTTGTATGACCATAGAGAGTATCTAGCAAAGTTGCTTTAAGATCCCAAAGTCGGACAGTGCGATCTTTGCTAGCAGAGAGAAGATAGCGCCCATCAGGACTAAAGTTAACATCAAAAATGCCGTCAGTATGTCCTCCTAACTTTAATTCCAGCGTTCCATCGGAATTCAGGATTTGGATCGAACTATCTTGAGAACCAAGGGCTATCTTTGTTCCATCGGCACTAAAATTTAAGCTCAACACATCGGTTAAGTTTCCTTTAAATGTCCGTACTAATTGAATTTGACGATTTTGATCAGTAATCTGCCAAAGCTTTACGGTTTCATCTCGACCTGAAGTTAACAACTGTTTACCATCGGGATGAAACTTCACACTATAAAGTTCTTGTGCGTGGGCGATCTTGCTTGCCAGTAAGTTGCCTTGCAAGTCCCAGAGCGCAATTGTGGTGTTTTTAGCCGTTACAATCAAATTGCCGTCGGGACTAAAACTAGTATCTTGAATAGAGCCAGCTTCTTTGTTAGGCGAATTATTACCGACATTTTTAGGGTTTAAGGTTAGTAACTCAATACCGCGATCGCAATCCCAAAGTTTGACAGTGCCATCTTTACTACCCGTAAGCAGCCTTTTCCCATCAGGATGGAAATCTACTCTCAAAATGTCATCTTGATGGGCGTAAAACTTAGCAATTAACTTACCAGACTCAATATCCCAAATTCGCACGCTTTTACCTTGTCCTGCGGATGCAATCCTTTTACCATCAGGACTAAAACTTAACCCGCGCACATCCCTAGCCTGTAAACCAACTAAACGGGTGATTAGCCTACCGTTAATTTGATATAAGTCCACACTTCCATCAAAACTGCCCAAGGCGAGAATATTACCGTCGGGGCTAAATTTCGCCGCACGAAATGGAGCATCTCGATTGATTGAGTGAAACCGATAGCGTTCGCGGATGTTATAGACAATCGTTTGCAAATTTTCAAAGTTTGCTTGGGTAATTCTTTTTTTGTCGATTCCTTCATCAGTGGAATTTAATTTTTTAGCTGATTGTACAATTGTCGCCAGTGACTCTAATTGGCGATTGAGCAAAAAGCTAGAGTTTGCCGAAGAAATCAATGCTTCGATTTCACCGACTTCCGCTAGTTGGCGCTGACGATTTGCTTGAAAAGCTAAACTTGCCATCACAAATAATCCTAAAACAGTTCCCACCAAGGAAAATTTGATCAGCCGATTAAGATTAGCTTGACTCCGTTGAGCAGAGGAGCGAACTTTGCATAATTCATTTAGTAAGCCAGCTTCTTGATTAGCACGAATAAAGGGAACTAGATAATCATGCACAAGTTGATAGCGATTGCTTGGTACTTCTGGTAGTTCAAAGATTAAACCCGATCCAACTAAAATTTCTAAAACCAGATCAAGATCAATCGTATTAATAGAGTAAGCCAATAGCCCTGTTCTCAATTCATTGTGAGAACGTAATGGACGTTTGCCTTGCTCATCAGTGAGCAAAATCAATACCTGTTGAGCGACAAAGGCTGCGTTACCACAGGCTTGAATCACTTCTTCAACTGATTGTTCGACAAGGCGTTGCTTGCCTCCAGCAGACTGATAGGCGGCGAGCGTGGTGATGTTGCAATCTTGGAGTTGTGAGCCAACTAGTTGCAATTCGATCGGTCGTACCAATCCGCGATCGCCTGCTAAATCGCGCACCAACGCATCAATGAGAATTAGCTCAAGGGGGAAATTGGCATGTTCGGTGAGATTTTCGATCAGAGATTTAGCATCAGAAACAGAGAGGTTACTTAAGGCGTAACGAAAGTTACGACTTAATATATCGACTTCGGCATGGCTAGTTTCTAGTTCTAGTAATAAATGCAGATAATCTTCTCGGATGGAAACGACTAGTTTTAGTAGCGGAATTTTTAGACAATTTTGCCAAAAATCAATAAAAGTTTGTCTTTCCTGCAATTGGGTACATGTAGAAAAGAATTCTTCAAACTGATCGAAGATTAAAATGATCTGAGTACCCTGAGCAGCCAGTTGCCTAAGTTTATGCAGTAAATCTGCTGCATTGCGATCGCCATTTTCACGACGATCACTTAATACATTCAATAATGGATATGCTTTATTAAAGCCATTAACATCAGGACTCTGGCTTCTATAAATGGCAAAAGAGATAGCGTTGATCCAATTTGTATAAACATCAATCTCGATAGGAAGTAAATCTTGACCCGCTAAAGATTGCTGCAATAAAGCAGGAATCAGTCCTGCTTTTACCAATGAACTTTTGCCAACTCCTGATTCGCCGTGAATTACCGTGAGTTGATGCTCAACTGAAAGCACCCGTTCCAACAAGCGTTCCACATCTTGAGTACGCCCTGATGCGGCGATTTCACCCACATTAATATCAAACTTACTTACATCTAGTTCCGCGATACTGGAATTAGGAGAAAGTTGTTTTGGTTGCAAAGTACCTGCGCCAACAAAGGCTCTCAGTCCATATTGCTGCTCTAGCGATCGCTGTCTTTGTCGGGCTTGAAAGGCTTGGAGATAGCGACCTTGGGCAAAAGCAATATCATGAAAAGCATCAAGAAATCGAATATAGAGCTTCGGTTCATAATTTAGATTAAAGTTAGCCATCGCTAATTCAATTGCATTTGAGGCTAGCTCTAGTTCGTTAAGCTGAAGATAGCTTTGGGTTAAGAGAAGTTGATATTGACCGATCTGAATATGGCGTAACCGTAACCAATTATAGGTCAAGCTTTCTTCCTGAAAGATCGGAACTTGCTCTAAAGTGGTTAAGGCTTTTGATGCATAATCTTTAACTTGCTGCCATTCTCCCCTTTCTACCGCAATTTTAGCTAGGTATCCATAATCTTGAGCAAGTTCAAGGGGCATCTGTTGATGCAATGACAATAATGATTCAATCCATAGTTCTAGTTCTTGCCACTGCTTGAGTTGCTCAAGCACGCCACTATAGGCTCGGCTATATTTAGCAATTAAGTCTAGTCGATTTGCAGTTTTAAAAGCTGCGATCGCATCTTGAAAGAACTGTTTTGCCTTGATCCAAGAATCCTGAGCCTGCCGTCCATTCACAAAGGAATTATGCCACCACAAATTCCCTAAATAAAATAAAACAAGACCACTCTCTAGAGGGCGATCGGCTTTTTGCCAATAATCAAGACTGCACTGATAATATATTTGCGAGACACTATGCACTTCGCCTTGAGATTCTTCATATACATCACTAGCAGATGCTTCAGCAGATCGCCACAATAATCTCCCTAGTACAAAGTTTAGTTTTGCTTCTAATTCTAGAGACATCTCTTGATGCGAGTTGTACTGAGCCATTGTCAGTTCACGCCGTGCCAACTCTAGCTCACTGTAGGAAAATGATGCGCGATCAGCATCAATTTTAGTGTCTTGCCAAAATAAAGGAATCTGAGCATCTTTGGAAATCTCAAACAATCGCTCTACTTGTTGATGAACTTCGTTATCTAGCTCAGTAAGGGTTAATCCAAATTTGATTGGCGGTGCTGCCAAATTGGCGAGTTCAGGAGCGCTGATCCACAATTGTTGTAGCTCACAATCATTTAGCCACAATACTAATGGACAGTTAATTTGTCGCTTAATGCGATCGCGAAATAGGTTAGCTTCTAAAAATAAATTTTCTAGAGTTTCGGGACTAGTTTGCTCTAAGCCCAAACACATCAGAGCGGGAATATTCTCAATCTGACCATCTCGCCAGAGGGTTTGCAATTTAGCATATAGGGTCTCATGGGATTCTCGCCACCAGATTTCACGATATGGCGTTCCTGTTTTTGCGGCTAATGCGGTTAACAGTTTTTGTTTGAGACTGCGGTAATTGCAATTAACAACAATCAGCGAAAAAGATCCCTGAAAAAGATTGATCGCTCTAGCCAATGTCTCTAGCGATCGCCCATTGAGGGAATAAGTATCTTCCAAAGGCATGATCGACTGTTCGACCTGAATCACCTGTTTTATTTATCGCAATATCGTATGTCTACTCAGACATACTACTACAGGTATAGCTATCGCCACTCAGTAAAAAACCAGTTTTGAGGTTTGCAGCGCCGTAGGCGCTGCAAACCTCAAAACTAGTTTTTTAAAAGGCTGCCTTTTAAAAAATCAATTTTTATAATCAGAATTGCCGATCGCAACTTAAAGACAACAGCAAAAAACGCTACAATTGTTAAAAATTGTGAAGATTTTTGCGTTTTTTATAATTTTCCCATCGAAGTTACTCCAAATCTATGACTGCATTTGCCACTAAGCTCGCTGAGTCACTCCAGCCAATTTCTGATCAATTCAAATCTCTCAATGTCCCTGAACCAATTACACACTGGGGTCACCCATTTTTTATGGCGATCGTCATTTTCGCGATGGGATCGTTTGTAGCAATTTCAGGATGGCGCAGTCGCACGACTACAGATACTGAAGTTGCTATCAAAAACAAAGCCGATCATCGCAAAGTTGCACCTCTGATGACCGTATTCCTAGCAGCAGGATACACAGGTGGATTATTGTCACTAGTGATGCAAGGCAAACCTCTGCTAGAAAGTCCTCATTTCATTACAGGCTCGGTCGTTTTGACCTTGCTAGCGATCAACGGCATAATTTCACTCACTGGTTTTGGTGGTAATCAGCCATTACTTCGCAATGCTCATGCATATCTAGGCAGTGCGATCGTTGTGCTTTTAGTTGCCCATGCATTGCTAGGACTTAAGCTCGGTCTTTCTATTTAGTATAAAACCCAAAGAGGTAGATGCGGCGCGAAGCACCGCCTCTACCTCTTTGGGTTATTTGATGACAATTGCTATACAAGCCTAGATGGGTTAGTATTTGCGATAACTAGGCACACTTAAACCCGCGATCGCCAAATATGGAAAACTGGGAGTTTTTGCTACAACGCAAAGGTGACAAGTCTTGGTTGCCCTTAGAGTCTCCAAACGTGGAAATTTTGGAAGGGCAATACCGACTTGCTGCACGCTCTGCTTTGGCAAATGCGCTCGTTGGAATTGCGATCGCCTATCGCCCCCTTGCAGATGTGCGGCATCAACCTTTTCAACAAAAAATTGCCAAGCGCATCAGCCATGACGGTTTGCTGATCGTCATGCCATACACTAATTTTAGACCTGGCGTATGGCAAATTGATTGTCTTGCGACAGAATCTAACGCGGAATCTGACGCAGACTCAGCACAAGCAAGTTTAATTCCTGCATGGAAAAGAACAGTCAAGTTTGATGTTATTCAAGTCTCCTCAGAAGCTGGTTCAGAATGGCAATATAGCGATCTTGAAGAAGATTTCGAGACTCCTACAGAAATCCCAAATGAGGCGCATACTAACGCACTAGGAATCGTCCAAACTGAGCCATCACCTCTCACTTATAGCTCGCCAATCCTCGATATTGCTGAGCAGAGATCGACAGAACTCGTCCAATCAATGTTTGAAGAGTTTGCACTCTTTAATGATGAAGATGATGAATTTGATGGCGATAATCAAGAATCTGACAGCCAAAGAAAAGGAGAATTTCTAAACGATCGTCCCAATCTATTAGAACAGATAAATCCTTATAGTTCGACGGCTACAGAAGAAACCAACGCACCACTTCAACCACGTATTTTATTACGCTTGAGACAGCCGCAATATGTTATCAACGAAGACAACAGCTTCAATCTCACGGGCGAAGTTTATACTCAAGGAGAACTCGAAGTCACTCTCAAAGACCCGCAAACTCTTGATGTTGTTATAACTCAGCGCTTTGCGATCGCAAATTTAGGCGATCGCAATCCTGCAAATGGTGCAAGGTCATTTGCTTATCAGATTATCGTGCCGCCACCGTCAGAGATTCAAGTACTAATTGGTGAAGTGCAAATCCATCCCCAGCAAGACTTTCAGCAAGATATTGACCTATACATGACTCAACAAGCGATCGCAGTTTCCTATCCTGCGTCACGAGTCCTACCCGAATTAATTAAAGCAGCCCAGAAATATAAGTCGCCAGAAAATGCGCCAGAGAATGTACCAGAGAATGTGTCAGATAGTTCTCAAACAAACGAGTCATCAATCGAGCATCCTAGTTACTCACAATTTCCACAGGGTTTTCCACAGGTATCAACATCTAGAGAAAATCAACCCAAAAACCTACCTCAGAAGTCAAAGTCCGCCAATTCGCTTAGCCTTCCACCTTTACCTTCAAATAAGCCCAAAGCTATTCAGAGAGAGTCATTAGAACTTCAAAAGCTCAATAGTTCTTTATCATTACCACCTTTGCCACCTCCCCAAAATCAAAATTTAATCCAAGAGTTTAATCTCCCCAATCCTGAAACAACTGACAATTATCCTCAAAGTTTTCCACAGGCTGAAGCGAATCCAATTCAGGAAATGGAGCCAGAATTTGATCTAACAAATATTGGCGATCTTGGTGATAGCGATTACCAGATTTCATCATCCGATCAGGAAGAACCAGAACTACTTTACAGTTTTGAAGACGACCTTCCTCAAAACTACGAAGAGCTACTAGAGCAGCCACTTTTGGAAACATTGCCTCCTCTAAAAAATCAAAGTTCCCGTAATCGAGGCAATCGTTTTCTTAATAAACTCCAAACTCTATCCGCCGATGCGATCGCAGCTCAAAAAGTTAGCCAACGCAACGAAGAACAATTACTTGACACCTTCCTACCTAGCGACCCATTACTAGCAACTGAGGACTTATCGAATCCATCAAGTGTATCCATCGATCTAGATAATCCTGAACAGATGCCCCGAACGATCGCTGAAGCCGCTAGCCTTGCTGAACTGGATGTCGAACTGGATGCCGAACTGGATCGTTTACTTACTTTTGAGTCCGACCTAATTTTAACTGAATATGTTTGGGAAGATCCTATTGATCCCAACACCTTCCCGATTAGTAATGTATCAAGCCATAATTCCACCGCTTCCACTCTATCTGAGACAGCCCAAACTATTCGCAATATCCAAGAATCTTCACCGCAAGCTTTATCTGAGCAAGAACCAATTCCCATTCCTGAGATTATTGTTCCCGCAGGCGAAATTATTTCTGGAACACCAATGCTGGTGACTGTTCGCTTGCCATCACTCACTTCCAAGCTCTTTGTGAAGTTCTGGATTAAAGATTTACAGACGAGGATGATTGTTGATGGACCACGTTGGTTATTGGACTTTAGCGCCGTTCCCAATACCGAGTTTATCGAAACTCGCACAAATATCTCGATTCCTCTCAGTAGTATTGACGTTGCTTTTGAAGCGATCGCAATCGAAGCCCAAACACAACGCGAAAGCCATAAAGTGAGAGTTACGCGGGCTGTTGTTCCGCCAAATTTGGCTCAAGGTATAGATTTTGATGACACATAATAAGAGCTATAGCGCACGCTGCGCTTGCGCTATAGCTCTTATTAGCGCCGTAGGCGCTGTCTAAGATTGACTTTGTAACCAGTAATAGGTTGCCATTGGTAATAACGTTGCCAAAATTAGCAAAATAATCACCACTACATTAGATGAACTCGCCTCAGTTTCTTCTTTGGTCGCATAGTTACTAGTCTCAGTTTCTTCCACTACTAGTAGAGGCGCACCTGGATCGGGATTTCCCTTCAAAACAGCCTCTAAACGAGCAAATCCTTCATTAACTGATTGGTTATAGCTTGAGTTACGCGCAGGATAAAGCATTGTTTCATTAGCAATACTATTGGCAATAGTATCAGGCAGAATTTCCTTTACTTTTGACCCAACCTGTATCGCAGTCCGATGATCTTCTGTTGCCATGAATAGGAGTACTTGATTAGCTTTTTCTGCCTCAGTAGGAAACCATTTATCAAATAACTCAGCGGCAAATTCTGACGCTGGCTGCCCTAGATCAATACGACGAATTTCCACAACATGAACCTCAATTCCCGTCAATTCTGCTAGCTTTTCGGCTTTGCTGACGATCGCACTTTTAGTTGATGTACTCAATACATCAGAATCATCAAGTACCCAAGTCTGCTCCGTAAGAGACTTAACTTCGGCTAAGTCGGGAATATCTGATACTTGCAACGCCAAGGCGTTACCTGTCCATAAATTAAAGCTAAGTAGTAAGGCGATCGCACCCAAAGATAAACGATAAAATAATTTAATTACAGTATTAATCACAATTTTAACCACACTTTTAAACCTATATTTTAAACTTAGGATCGCAAACAAAATAACTTATGAATTTCAAAATCCAAATATTGCTTGGCGGGCCTTGCCCGCCAAGCAATATTTGGATTTTATTTAATTTGCGATCCTTAATCAAGTAATTTCACTTTTCAAAACTATATCAATTCCCCAAGAAATCGTAGCCAAAACTTGGGGATCGCTCCGATCGTAACAGCATAATTATAAGTAAAATTTCAGGCTTTATAAGATTTATATTTGCGATCGCAATTAAACAACAAACCAAAATTTCAAAAATTAGAGGTTCAACAAGAAAATTTTCACCCATAATAAGTTCTGTTTATTTAACTATCATTAAGAATTATCAAGATTTTATAGGTAATATTTGAAAGATTTTTTTATAAATATTCTGAATATAAATCTCTTAATAAATCCAGTTATTTGTTTTTTGCCTGTGGAAAACCTGTGGAAAACTACAAGCTTTCTGTGGAAAAGAAAGCAATATCTGGGGAAAACTTTTGAATAAATGTGGAAAACTTTTACTAGGTATTTATACCCTGTGGAAAACTAGCCACTTTATCCACAGGGTTATCCACAGGCAGAAATCGCTAGAAGTAGCATTAGGTATAGTTTTCTTAGAGTTATCCACATTTTCCACAGCCCCTACTACTACTATCTAAGAGTTTTTATTCTTTAAAGAGTAATAGTTAGAGCAAACGAAAAAATGGCGAGATTAAAAATTTAAAAAATTAAATTTTGATCGTGCAAAAAATTCCAACGATGGTATGATTGGCTTCCACAAATCAAAAAAATAAAAAGTAAAAACTTTCGTTGGTAAAGCTTGTTTCAAATTTTGTTTTAAAT
>CASBRC010000202.1 GCA_949128015.1 Synechococcales cyanobacterium PMM_0003 | reverse complement strand
CTAAATACCCAAGGAATGGCTCTGAGGCTTGCCAGATCACGCTTGCCAGCCCGTCTCGCGGGACGAGAACTAATTTGTAATTGGCTGATTTCTTCGATCGGCGTAACTTGGTGAAAAAATTCAACCAAATTGGGTTGCTCGTAAATTAACTGGCGATAAACTTGGCGCGATCGCACCGAAATGCCTTCCATCGTATCCAGCCAGCAGTCGAGAGTATCAGTACTACTAGGCAGTAGGGCGGCTTGAATCACGGCTGTGGTGATCGTCTCTAGATTGTAGAGGGCAATTTGGGGTAAAGAATATTTAGAAGCTAGCACTTCACCTTGCTCAGTGATTTTGATGCGCCCTTCAATGCTGCGTCCTGGTTGGGCAAGAATCGCCTCATAGGTTGGGCCACCGCCACGTCCAACTGAGCCGCCGCGTCCATGGAACATACGGAGATCGACTTGGTATTTTTGACAAACATCTTGGAGCGCTCGCTGGGCTTTATAAATTTCCCAATTGCTGCTCAAGAAGCCAGAATCTTTGTTGCTATCAGAATAACCGAGCATCACTTCTTGGAGATGCTCGTGGTTTTCCAGATAAGCGCGATACAGCGGCAGCTCAAACAACTGGGACATAATCGGCGGTGCGCTTTGTAAATCCTCAACGGTTTCAAATAAAGGTGCAATGCTGAGCGAACCTTTACCCGTAGCGGGATCGTATAGTCCTGCTTCCTTAGCCAGCAGTAATACTTCAAGGATATCGCTGACACTACGGTTCATGCTGATCACGTAGTTGTTGCAAATATCAACCGAAAATTCCTGTTGGACTTTGGCGACCATCCGAAATGTCTCAATGATTTCGTTGGCTTTGGCGCTGAAGTTTAATTTGGCAGGAATCATCGGACGGCGAGTTTTTAACTCTTGGGTCAGCCATATCACCTTGTCCGATTCGCTAAGGTCGTCATAGGGTTTATCTATGAGTTGTAGTGTTTCGGCAATCTCAGAGATGGTATTGCTATGCTGCGTACTTTCTTGACGAATATCAAGATGCGCTAGATGAAAGCCATAGACATCAACTTGACGGATCAGGTTTTCGAGGGGTTTGGGGTTCAGCTTGGTTTCGATTAAACTGGCTTGGATTAGCTTTAACTCCGCCAAAAATTCGGAAACATGTGTATAAATCTGATGCTCTTGTCCTTTGGTGGATAGCTCCATCTCTGAGGCTTGCCAACCGCTATGGCGCAATTTTTGGTTGCGATCGCGAGTACGTTCGAGACGTTTTTTGACATAGGCAAGCTTGAGTCGGTAAGGCTCTTGACGGAATTTGATCGAGTGCTTTTCGTAAACTTCAGGCAAATGAATTTGATCGTCGCCAAGTGAATCGAGCAAAGCTTGGGAAACATCACTGAGGCTTTGAGACAGTGATAGTAAGCGACTGAGCTGATCAATCGACTTAATGTATTTATTTAAGACCAGATTGCGCTGATAGCAGGCGGTTTGCCATGTGACTTCGGGGGTGACATAGGGGTTGCCATCGCGATCGCTACCTACCCATGAGCCAAATTTACAAAAATTATGGCGAGGTAGTTTTAATTTCGGGAAAGTGCTAGAAACTGCCGCAGCAATGCGATCGTAAAGTACAGGAATCGCATCGAATAAGACTTCTTCAAAATAATGCAAAGTATAGTCAGCTTCGTCTAAAACCGTCGGCTTGATTTGGTTTAGCTCATCAGTCCGCCACCAAAGACGAATTTCTTCGGCAATTTGCTCTTGCAGTGAGGCTGCTTCCCAATTTAAGGCGATCGCCGCCTTTGACGCTAATTCATCCCCCTTAAACCCAATTAGACGATCTAACTCCTTCAGCATTTTGGCAATCGTCCGTTGCTTTTCACGAATCGTATGCCGCACAATTTCGGTCGGGTGCGCTGTAAATACTAACTGAATATCGAGATTGTCTAAAATCTTTTGGATCTGACGCGGCGGCACATTGAGTTTCTTGAGTTCTGGGAAGAGCCAACGAAATGTACCGACAGGATATTCGGTTTCGCTATTAATCGGGCTGACCCTGTATATGCTAGTTTGCTCCTGCTCATGATCCTGTTCGACTATATTAATTAGCTGAAAAAATAGCGCAAAGGCACGGGCAGCCGTCGTAGCTTGATGCAAGTCAAGGCCTTCGACTACTTTTAATACTTCTTGAGCAGGATATTCAGGGGCTTGTCCTTCGGGAGAACACATCGCCCTTAGTTGTCGTAATAGATCGACTAATTCTTGACCGCTTTCTCTTAATAGGACTGATTCCCACAAATCTTCGACTAGCTTGAGACGATATCGCAGACGGGAATTGGCGGCACGCAGATCGCTCTCTATATTAACTATCTGTACTAATGATGCTGACAGTGCTGCTGGGGAACTCATCCAAATTTCTCCAAAATTTTCTTTCTAGTCCAAAATTTTCTCACCTTGAAGTACTCTATTCTGTTGCTCAGGTTGCAGATAGCACCTATTGTTGCTACAGAATTGAATATCTTCGGTAGGAAGCAAGCATAAAATCTCTATAGTTTTCTATACCATACCAGCCTACCTGTTTGTTGTTTGTAGCTTTTAAGATAGCAATATCGCTCAGAAAATTTTTTTTGATGATCGCCCTAATATTTTCTCAGTCCTTTGTGATCGTTAAAAATATCTATGATTCTGCAATATTTCTTTACAAAACGCGGATAATAGATAGATTAGGTGAGGGCGTAAAACGCCCTCACCTAATCTATCTATTATAAATAAGTAATTT
>CASBRC010000201.1 GCA_949128015.1 Synechococcales cyanobacterium PMM_0003 | reverse complement strand
GCGATCAGCCTCATTGAACAGGTGATTAACGCTCTTAAGCCTCTGTGGATGAAGGAAACTGCGATCGCAGCCGTAGACATTCGAGCGGCTCGTGAAGCGATCGCAGAGGAACGTTCTGGCGAATGGCGCGATCGGGTGACGATCTCTCGCAATCGTCGCGGTGACTCAATCCAGCCGCGCACTTATCGCCAGCAGCAGTATGTACAAGCAATGGACACCAATGATTTAATCTTTGGTGTCGGTCCTGCGGGTACTGGCAAAACCTATCTTGCGGCGGTTGCGGCGGTAAGTGCATTACAAAGCAATAAATTTGAGCGAATTATCCTCACGCGTCCCGCCGTCGAAGCAGGCGAAAGTCTTGGCTTCTTACCTGGAGATTTACAGCAAAAAATTGATCCTTATCTGCGTCCACTCTATGATGCGATGCACGAAATGATCGGAGCCGATAAAGTACCACAATTAATGGAACGCGGCATTATCGAAGTTGCCCCCCTTGCCTATATGCGTGGACGTACCCTTAGTAATTCATTCATCATTGTTGATGAGGCTCAAAACACAACTGCGGCTCAAATGAAAATGGTTTTAACCAGACTAGGCTTCAAGTCGCGCATGGTCGTAACAGGTGATATCACCCAGATCGATTTGCCCCGTCATCAAAAATCTGGCTTGATCATCGCGATGAATATTCTGAAAGGAGTCCAAGGCGTTTCTTTTAACTTGTTTGATAAAAATGATGTGGTGCGTCATCCTCTAGTGCATCACATCATTGCCGCCTATGAAAATGCAGAAAATATGGCTGCTCCAGAACTCAAAGAATAGAGTCAGTGCTTTGCGCCGACTCTATCCTTGATTGTGCCGCGCGAAGCGCGGCACAATCATCACAAAACTTAAAAATATGTCCTACGAACCAATTCCTGAAAATATTCACATCACGGTCAAACTATTTGCAATTTTTCAAGAAGTATTCGGCACTGATGAAATGCAAATTGAGCTGGAGTCAGGCACTTCGGTGTCAGAGATATTCGATCGCCTAGTTAGTCAGCATCCTAATTTAGAACAATGGCGATCGCATACTCGTTATGCAGTTAATCGTAATTTTACCCAACCGCAAACAATCCTTAAAAATGGTGATGAAGTAGCCCTAATCCCCCCTGTAAGCGGTGGCTAAAGCAAAGGTTGTGGCGCTTCGCGCCACAACCTTTGCTTAATATTCAGCCTTGTCCAGACCAATCAAGTAAGCCACTAAACTGGTGCAAGTCAATGAAACTAAGCTGTAACAAAATCATCAGCAAGGGACCTTCTTGACGTTGTTGCCAACGCTTGGCAACCGCCAATTGCTCACGATCAACGACAGACAACTCCAATAGGTGTCTCTCTAAATCTTCTTGGCGACTTGCGATCGCATATGTCTGGGAGTGATAACTCATTGCAATCAAATAACTAATTACTTAGGCAATTTGGATTAGTAGCGTAGCGCACCTTACCACATCTATCAACAACAGTCAAAGTTATTTTTGAAATACTTACTGGTCATACTTTGTAATAGCGTTGTCGCCATAATTTTTTTGGCTTTGCCAAAAAAATTATGGCGACAGATATACCTATTCATAATTGAGTTCAACTAAATACAAACCCAAAAAGCTGTGGCGCACGCTGCGCGTGCGCCATAGCTTTTTGGGTTTGTATTGTTTATTACGTCCGCACACTTAAATGCAACAGGTTTGACTGAATAATTCAAAAAACTTTCATAAGATACAACTGACGTAGCCGCTAAAAGTACATAATTAGTTGTAGGAAACTATTAAAATTAGTAATCTCGGTTAGATTACTTTCCTCCTATTTGGGACGCTTCTCAATAATTCGCAGTGCTTTAACAAAATCCTTCCTCCATGAACAATTCAAAAGTTTCTGAAGAAATATCCACGAAAAACTGGCAAGCCCTTCAGCAAGAAGTCAAGGAACTACGCAGGTCAGTCAGCCGACTCCAGATGGACAACTGCGATCTAGAAAACTCATTGCTAACCGCAGTTGAGCATGGTGATCTTGTTGAATCAGAGCTATTAGATGTTAATAAAAAATTAAAAAGTGAAATCATCGAACGCAAAATGGCTCAAGCCACACTGCAATCAATTTTAGAAATTGTCTATCGGGATAAAAGCGATCTCGAAATCATGCTATTGACTACCACCGAGCATGGTGATGCGGTCGAATATGAGCAATATAATCGCGCTGTCGAAACCATGCGCCAAAGCGAGGAACAATTTAGAACGATCGCCGAATCAACCAGCATGGCAATGCTCGTTAGTCGCCTCGCCGATGGAGAGATTACATACGCTAATACTAGCGCTGGCACAATGCTACAGAGGGAAGGCAATGAGCTAGTTACGCGATCGATTAATGATCTTTACTACATACCTACAGAATGGGAGGATTTACAGCAGCTATTTTTGCAAAATCAGCGCGTTCGCGACTATGAAATCCGTCTATGTAGAGATAATCAGGAACCTGTGTGGGTACTAGCATCTCTCCAATTGCTATGGTTGGAAGGTGAACAGGCTTTATTAAGCACTTTCTATGACATTACATTACTGAAAAAGACAGAAATCGCACTACGTGAGTCAGAAACAAAATTGCGAGAACAGGCTAATCTATTAGAACATCGAGTTGAAGAAAGAACTCGCGATCTGCAAATTGCCAAAGAAGCGGCTGAGTCTGCAAGTCGATCTAAGGCAGCATTTTTAGCAAACATGAGTCATGAGTTACGAACACCTCTTAATGCAATTCTTGGCTTTGCACAGCTTATGCTCTATGACCAAGAGTTAAACGAACAGCACCAATCCGACCTCCAAACAATTTGCAATAGTGGCAACCATCTCCTAACAATGATTAATGACATTTTAGAGATGTCAAAACTCGAAGCTGGTAGCGTACTTCTCCGAGAAAAGGAATGTTATCTTTACAACATCGTGGATACTGCAAGAGATATGTTGTCTCTAAAAGCTCAAGAGAAAGAGCTATCTTTTAATGTGAATATTCACCCAGAAGTTCCTCTGTACATCTACACCGATGAAGGTAAATTACGTCAAATTTTAATCAATTTGATTGGAAATGCCATAAAATTCACGGACACAGGAAATATTTGTGTGCGTGTATATGTTCGGAGTATTCCTAACGACGCACAAGCAATAATTGGTGCATATTCTGAATTGCCGCGCATTCTTTGCTTTGAAGTGGAAGATACTGGAGCAGGTATATCTGAAGCAGAAGTATCAACTTTATTCCAACCCTTTGTTCAGACTAGTTCTGGGAAGCGATCGCAAGAAGGAACTGGGCTGGGGCTATCAATTAGTTATAATTATGTCAAGCTCATGGGTGGGCAAATGTCTGTAACTAGTAAAGTTGGCATCGGTTCTACTTTTAGCTTTCACATTCCCGTCAATTCTCTAGATCTATTCAGTTTAGATTCTCCGATAAAGTCGCCTAATCGGGTGATCGGCATTGAAGGCAATCAAGTTTACCGTATTTTAATCGCAGAAGATATTCGTCTAAATCGTCAACTATTAACGAGAATTTTATCGCCGCTAGGATTTGAAGTGCGTGAGGTTAGCAATGGGCAAGATGCGATCGCAGTCTGGGAATCTTGGTCACCACACTTAATATGGATGGATGTCAGAATACCGATCATGAGTGGGCAAGAATCTGCATCAGCAATTAGGGAAATTGAATCAATCAGGAATATCAGCGAATCACAAAAAGTCCGAATTATTGCGTTAACTACTAACCCTGCCGAAGTTAGAGAAGAAGATTTATTCCTAAATGGATTCGATGGATTTTTGGCTAAACCATTCACTGAAGACAAAATTTTTACAAGAATGGCTGAGCTTCTAAACTTGAAATATCTTTACAGCAACTAAATTAAGCCAGTCACCCAAAGGAGTACTTTGCACTCCTTTGGATTTATCTTACATATGATCGAAATGGAGAATCCATTTCAGCTAAAAGCTCGCGCATCCGAGCGGTATTATATACAGGATTATGCTGGTAATCTCCATAGAGAATGATGTTCGCAAAAAATCCATTTATACCTTGTATTTCTTCAAGCCGATCCACATATTTACAAGATCTGATCGATGGATTATTTTTACGCCAGTTCAAATATTCAGAATAGCTACCTGCGACGATTAGGGTTTGGCTGCTTGTATGAGGATGATTAATGGCGGTCATTTTTATATGTATTTTGTATCTATAAGATTTTTTAAATCTGTCTTAAATAAACTGACTATCTGTAATCTTAAACAAACTTAGTATAACTTAACACATTTTGCCGTCCCCCATTAAGGTAAGAGCAACGATGAATAAACCCCCAAAAGCTGTGGCGCACGCTGCGCGTGCGCCACAGCTTTTGGG
>CASBRC010000200.1 GCA_949128015.1 Synechococcales cyanobacterium PMM_0003 | reverse complement strand
TATTGTCGTCTTAGTGTGTCTAAGCTGCGTAACATATAGCGTTTATCAAGTGCGCTTATGATTTAGAGCGTAGCCGCAAACCTTCCGCTATAGACACTGGTACATTTTTTAATCGTTATGCCCAAAGTTCTCGTTTCTGACCCCATCGATCAAGTTGGTATCGATATCCTTTCTCAAGTCGCCACAGTTGACATAAAAACAACTCTCAGCCCCGAAGAATTGATCCAAATTCTTCCTGAATATGACGCGATCATGATTCGCTCTGGCACAAAGCTCACCAAAGAAGCCGTCGAAGCTGGCAAAAATCTCAAAATTATCGGTCGTGCTGGTGTTGGGGTCGATAACGTAGACGTTCCCACAGCCACTCGTATGGGTATTGTGGTTGTCAACTCGCCTGAAGGCAATACGATCGCAGCGGCTGAGCATACTCTCGCGATGATGATGTCGTTATCGCGCTTTATCCCTGCTGCTAACCAATCCCTCAAGGGTGGTCAGTGGGATCGTAAGAGCTTTACAGGTGTTGAAGTTTACAAGAAAACCCTTGGAATTCTTGGTTTAGGCAAAATCGGCTCTCACGTTGCCAGCGTTGCTAAGGCTTTAGGAATGCGGATTCTTGCCTACGATCCATTCTTGACCGCCGAGCGTGCTGAAAAATTAGGTGTGAATCTAGTTGAGCTAGAAATTTTGTTGCGTGAAGCCGATTACATCACGTTGCACTTGCCTAAAACTAAAGACACAAGGCATTTGATTAATGCCGATCGCATTGCGATCATGAAAGATGGCGTGCGGATCATCAACTGCGCTCGTGGCGGGATCATTGATGAAGTTGCGATCGCAGATGGTATCAAAAGCGGCAAAATCGGCGGGATCGCCCTCGATGTATTTGAAAATGAGCCTCTCGAAGATGTATCAGGTTTGCGCGAACTTGGTGCAAATGTGATCTTGACACCCCACCTCGGCGCATCGACTGAAGAAGCCCAAACCAATGTGGCTGTTGACGTTGCCGAACAAATCCGTGATGTATTGCTTGGACTACCTGCGCGATCGGCGGTGAATATTCCCGGCTTACGTCCCGATGTATGGCAAAAACTCAAGCCCTATCTGCAACTTGCCGAAATGCTTGGCAATCTTGTTGGTCAACTGGCGGGCGGACGTGTCGATACTCTCAATGTCAAGCTCCAAGGCGAAATCGCTAATAGCGAAAGTCAACCGATTGTGGTGGCGGCTCTCAAAGGCTTGCTAACTCCTGCTTTGCGTGAGCGCGTTAACTTTGTAAACGCTAGTATCGAAGCGAAAGAGCGCGGTATTCATGTCATCGAAACTCGCGATCCTTCGGTTGAAGACTACAGTGGCTCGATCCATCTAACTGCTCATGGCAGCCAAGGTCAGCAATCTGTAACGGGTGCATTGCTTGGTAAATCGGAAATTCGGATTACTAGCATTAATGATTTCCCGATCAACGTTGCGCCGACTCACTATATGTTGCTAACTCTTCACCGCGATATGCCGGGGATTATCGGTAGACTTGGCTCGTTGCTTGGCAATTTCAATGTGAATATTGCGAGTATGCAAGTTGGTCGTCGGATGGTGCGCGGCGAAGCAGTAATGGTCTTGAATATTGACGATCCATTGCCAAGTGGTTTGCTTGATGAAGTTGTGCATATTCAAGGCGTAACTGATGCTTTTGTGGTCAAGCTTTAAAGTTTTGCTTGGCAAAACTTTAAAAAACTAATTGGATTTTACGAATTGACAAGCATCTTGCTGTAATCTCTAACCTAAATTTAGTGGATATGCTTTATGTCAACTTCAAAAGAGTATGTTTCTTCAGAAAAGTATCGTCAAATGTTGGTGCGTGATGGCGATCGCCGTTTTAAGGAATGGCATAACAGCTTTTTAAGTTACCAACGGGCTTATTTAGAAGACTTAAACAAACGTAGACCAAGATAACAAAAAGGCTCGCTAAGCGAGCCTTTTTTGTTATGCCAAAGAAATTTATCGTAATTGCGCTAGAGTTTATAATTGGTAAATCTTTCAACAATCGATCGCGTTACGCCTGATGAATCTAGCCGAAATTCTTAAAGACTCTGAGTACAAGCTTTCGCAGTTTAATGCTGATTAGATAGCGCGATTATTTAATTTGAGATCGCTGTTTTTACGGGAAATAGGCTAAAATTTTCATAATCTAACAAATTTTATATTCATACTACCAAATGTTTGATGATTTTGACTTTCAGCAACTATACTCACCAGATTTTAAAGAAGATAGCGTTAGAGAAGTTCTGATTTTGCCGATCATTCACAGGTTGGGGTATGTAAACACGCAAGTTGTTAGAAGCAAATCACTTCAGCATCCTTTCTTGAAGGGCAGATTCAAAATCCGAACAAGTAGATATTGATGCAAATGAAATTAAGAAGATTATTATGGAATATCAACAGTAGTTATGATTATTGCGATCGCATGATTTGGCAATGCTTTGCCCAAACCTCACAACGCAGCGACAAGCTAATAAATTATCCCTACGGTTTAAAGCGAACTATCTCCGTTCAAAATTGAGGGCAAAGCATTCTCGATGTAAAGTTATTTATAAATTTATAAATTGTGGCGAGAATGCTTTGCCCCTACAGGTCTAAATATTGGAAATTGAGAATATACAGCAATTTAAATGGAATGAATTTAACTTATGAAAGCAATAGCAGGACTAGATCGCATCACCTTTGACCCAAAAATCATGGCAGGTCAAGCTTGCATTCGCGGAATGCGGATACCCGTTTCAGTAGTCATTAACCTTATCGCCAACGGTTTATCAATACCTGAAATTATTGAAGACTACCCATACCTAGAACCCTCAGACATCCAGCAATCCCTGCGATATGCTGCTTGGCTCACTCAAGAACGAGTGATTTTTTGGCAGTCAGTCCCTACTGCCGTATGAAATTTTTAGGAGATATGGGCATCTCTCCCCGCACAATTGCGCTTTTGAGGGAGCAAGGATATGATGCAATTCACTTGGTTGAGCAGAATCTAGAACGGATGGAAGATCCGCATATATTAGACAAAGCTCGACAGGAAGAACGCATATTACTAACAGTCGATTTAGACTTTGCTCAACTATTAGCAATTAGTGGAGACAGCCTGCCTAGCGTTATTTTATTCCGTTTAGGCAATGTAAGTCGAGAAGTGGTTAACAATCGCTTGATGTTAGTCTTAAATGATTACGCTACAGACTTAAAAACTGGTGCAATTATCTCCGTAAATGATGTTTCAATTCGACTCAGATACTTGCCAATTTAAGTAGGGGCAAAGCATCACTGCCACAATATTTGTAAATTTTGCGATCGCATGATTTGGTAACGTTTTGCCCAAACCTCACAACTTAAAGCGATCGATCTCCGTTCAAAATTGAGGGCAAAGCATTCTTGATGTAAAGTTATTTATAAATTTATAAATTGTGGCGGGAATGCTTTTCCCCTACAGGTCTAAATATTGGAAATTGAGAATATACAGCAATTTAAATAGAGTGAATTTAACTTATGGATTTTTGGGAATGGTACGATCGCAATTTTTTAGCAGCGCAAGAACATAACGTATCGATATACGAATTAGAGTGGCTAATTTTACGACTTAGTGATTTAGATAAACTTGATTTGCGATTGCGATCGCAAAATATCACGCAAAAAATTACACCCGAACTATTAACTAATCTTGATTGCCTTTGGCAAAAGCGTTTAAGAAATCGCATTCCCGTGCAGTACCTCACAGGCTCCGTCACATGGCGCGATCTAGAGTTACAAGTCTCTCCTGCCGTACTAATTCCGCGCCCCGAAACAGAATTAATTATTGATATTGTTGCCGAGAATTGCCAAGATGAAATCTACAAAAATGGGATTTGGGTAGACTTAGGTACTGGTAGCGGTGCGATCGCGATCAGCTTAGCTCAATATTTTGCACAAGCCCAAGTTCATGCAGTTGATTGCAGTGAAGCCGCTTTAGAAATTGCCAAGCTTAATGCTCATAAAAATCAGCAGCAAATTCAATTTCATCATGGCAATTGGTTTGAGCCATTAGCTAACTTAAATTTAGAGACTAAACTCGCAGGAATAGTCTCTAATCCTCCATATATTCCTAGTCTTGAAGTCTTAAACTTACAGCCCGAAGTTACCCATCATGAGCCACATCTAGCTCTTGATGGTGGTGACGATGGACTAGATGCTATTCGAGAGTTAATTGCGATCGCACCTGATTATTTAATATCATCTGGTTTTTGGATCGTGGAACTAATGTCTGGTCAAGCCGAAATAGTGCGATCGCTATTAAAAGATAATGGCAAATATACCAATATTCAAATCCATCAAGATTACTCAGGAATTGAACGATTTGTATGTGCAAATAAGAAATAAAGGCAATGTAAAGCACTGCCTTTATTTTTAGATTTAATTAACGTATTTGAGAATATACAACATCAGAAATCATAGGGATTTGATCAGCATACTTACCGCGTATACATTTAAATACTGAGTATATGAACGCAGTCGTTATCCCTAAGAAAGTAACGCTGGCGATAATTTGTAGAACAAAAGGAAAGAATGCAAGTTGTCCTAAAATTATTTCTAGAAGTTGAGTAATTGCACCAACAAGCGCGACAATAATATCTAATAGTAAGGCTTGCATGGCATTGAAGCGCGTAAAATGACTTATCTTGTAGTTTCTGACTACAAAAATAAATACACAAAACCAAGCTACAAAACGGATAGAAATAAAATCAATAATGGAAATAGACAGTATTTGATTCAGCCTAAAAACTGGAAAGAACACAAAGAACAAAGGAGGAAATTGAAGAAATAAAAATGCTCCAAAGGCAACTACTGCGGTGATTGGTAGCAGATAAGGTAAACTGGCATATAGCCTATCTAAATAATTAACTGAACTACGTCTTGCCATAAATCATTTTTTGTTTTTTAAATTGATTGAGCTTATTGCAATCAGTCCAAATATCTGAATATCTGAACTTTGCAAATTATTTATAAGTCGCACTGAAATGAGGCGGCTTGCGAAAGAGTAGGAATGTCAGAATATTCACCCTTGACGATTTGGTAAATAGCATAACCACCGAGTAAGATGGTTCCGATAAAGATTGTA
>CASBRC010000199.1 GCA_949128015.1 Synechococcales cyanobacterium PMM_0003 | reverse complement strand
TTTGGGAATGTGACTTAATGGAAAACAAGATCAATTTACTCTCTCTAGAGCCAAGCGCTAAAAATTTCTTAAAAACCACATTTCAGCCCTATGAAATCAAAACTTTTTTATGTAAGTAGCCAAAAATCAAAAAGCTGTGGCGCACGCGCAGCGTGCGCTACAGCTTTTTGATTTTTATTAATCTGTATTAAGTTTTAGGAACAAGATGTAAAAACTCATTGTCTGTAGTAACAATAATGGCGAAAGCTATACAATTTTGACCTAGATAGACAAAAAATTATGCCGTTCTTTTCAGTTCTTGTCGCATTACTTAGCGATCGCGATCAGTTTATTCAAGAAATCTATGATGGCGTTAAAATCAATACCAAAATAGTCGGCTTGTTAATCTGTAGTTCAGTATTTTTAGCAATTTATGGTGGATTGATAGGAGCGGTTAGTTCTTGGATGCAGGTTTTATCCTCAGCCGCAAAATTGCCATTTTTGTTCCTTATCACACTAGTAATCTGCTTACCTGCACTTTACTTTTTTAATGTATATTTTGGAGCAAAGACAACCGTAGGACAATATGCAGCGATTTTACTCTGCGCCGTAACCATTACGAGTACATTGCTATTTGGTTTCGCTCCAGTAACGCTCTTTTTCTTGATTACGACAGACAATTATTTTTTCTTCCTTTTACTAAATATTGCCATATTTACGCTTACAGGAATTATTGGGATTTACTTCCTCTATCAAGTTCTACTGCCAAAAGTTGAGATTATTCCTTCTGATGACGCTTTAGAGAGAGCAGATACTGCCATTGATAAAAATCGCAAAGTTCGCATATCAATTTTAAAATTCTGGCTAGGGCTTTATGCTTTTGTTGGTAGCCAGATGGCTTGGACACTCAGACCATTTTTTGGTTCCTTTGGTTCTAAGTTTGATCTTTTTCGTCCTCGCGAAGGAAATTTTTATCTAGCAGTTTGGAATGCCATCAAGAATTTGTTTACTTAATCAATTTGAGCGTTCTCAAAAAATATGCAAGCTGACATCAAGAATTTACAAATTACCGAACGAGATTTAGAGAGGCTGACAGGTAAAGAAATTAGCCCTCTATTTATGGGAGGGATCACATATAGGATTTCTATCCTAAAAAATCCTAAATATTTAGCTCCTATATTATTGAGTGAGGCGATTACTTTATTCTTGATTTCAATTTTTAGCCTGCCGATTAGTATTCTGCTCTTTCAGTCTTTTGGTAAATCAATAGATAATCGTCAATCTCAAATTGAGTTTGCCATTTTTGTCTTCTCACTTGATCTAATTTTGTTTCTAAGTTGGAATTTTTTTGCTTGGATAAGAGCTAAAAAAATGATATGTCTCTCACATCTTCTTGATGAAGTTGATAAATACAATCAAGTAATTGAGGCTGTCGATATTTGCGATCGCCTAAAATCTGTCGGCAATCAATCCGCAAACCTCAATCATCGAGATGACATACTGCAAGCACTTGAGCTAACTAGAGACAGCTTGATCTGCGGTTTGACTACTGAAAAAATCCTACGAGATCATCGTAGATTTCTAAGTAGTCATCGCGATCTTTTTGCGAATATAGAACAAAACTTAATCGCTTTACAGTCTCTAGATGTTCAGCATCAAGCCGATCAGTATAGCGACTTGCTCAATGATGCCTTAGTTATTGGCATAAACGTTCAGCGAGAAATGCTAAATTTACAGTTAGAACTCAAAGATTGATAATGAGAATTGCTAGAAGCCCTGCCCTTTTTAAGCTTAGTCGGTTGGTTTTTGGTATATTGTAAGTTGCTAGAACGAAATCCCCGAAAAATATCAGAACATAGTGGATATACTGCGATCGCTTCCTATCGGACTTTATCTCGAACAGCCGATCACATGGCTACATCGACTCGATCCACGCATTAAACTGTTTGGACTACTTACCTTTTTACTATCGCCGATTCAAGCCAATGAACTTTGGCGCATTGCGATCGCAGTTTTACTGATCGTCTTGACCCTAGCATCACAAATTCCGATGCGAATTTGGAAACAGCAAATGGGGATTTTGCTACTGCTTGCCTTCATGACTTTTGCGATCGCCACCATCTCGCCCGATGGGTTCAACGCTACAGTTCAGCCGCGCCGCCAAATCCCTGAAGTAAACGTAAACATGACAGCCGACAAGGCGCAGCTCTCGCCACCACTTACAATTAAATTACCGCAGCCAACTGCTTACAGTTATGTAATCTGGAAAGCAGGCAATATTACCATCACACGTAGATCCCGTGAGTTAGGGGTGCGGGTCTGCACATTGATCTTTACCTATCTCTACGCACCAACTTTGTTTCTACTCGTTACGGCTCCTGAAGAAATTACGGCTGCGATCGCCGCCATATTTTCCCCATTAAAATTCTTCAAAATCCCCGTAGTTGAAATTGTTCTCACCTTGACTTTGGCTCTTCGTTTCGTGCCTTTAGTTTTAGAAGAAGTCCAAAATCTCGGTAGAGCCATGCGGACTCGTTCAATTGATTGGAAGAAACTCGGTTTTAAACGGACTTCTCAAATTTGGTTAATCCTTGCCGAACGTCTGATTGATAATCTTTTCATTCGTGCCGAACAGACCGCTAGTGCCATGCAAGTACGCGGCTTTACCAGTCCCAATACTCACATTGTAGTTTGGAATCCTCTTAAGTTTTTACTGCGCGATAAATTTCTACTGGCGCTTTTAGTAGCAATATGGGGTGTGAGAATATGGCTCGGCAATGAAATTTAAAAAAACAGAAGGGCTTTGCCCTTCTGTTTTTTTTATTCCACACGATAGCCGAGATCAGATAGTTGAAAGCGTGATGATCGCCATTTAGGTTGGACTTTGACAAACATTTCCAAATGCACAGAACCCATAATCATCTTCTGCATTTGTAATCTCGCCTGTGTGCCAATCTCCTTCAGCATTTGTCCCTTCTTCCCAATCAAAATTCCCTTTTGGGAATCACGTTCCACATGAATTGTTGCCATTACCCTCGTAATTTTAGGTTGTTCGTCTACTTCATCGATACTAATCGCCACAGAATGCGGAATTTCTTCACGAGTAAGTAAGAGAATCTGTTCGCGAATTAGCTCACCCATAATAAATCGCTCAGGCTGATCGGTAACTAAATCAGGCGGATAGTAATAGGGACCAAGAGGCAATCCATTACACATCATCGTTTGCAAAGCTTCCAATCCTTCACCAGTAACCGATGAGAATTTGGCGACTTGCCAACCATGCTCTGCGGCAAAGCTCTCATAACCCGTAAAGGTATCTCCTGAGTCATCGCTAAGGATATCGATTTTATTGATACCGAGAATTGTCGGAACGCGGCTCTGCAAGATTGTTTCAGCAACAAATCGATCACCTGTCCCCATGCGATCGCTACCATCAACCAGTAAAACCGTCATATCAACCGATGAAATTGCCCCGATCGCATTTCTGACAATGGTTTGTCCGAGCAAATGATGCGGCTTATGAATTCCGGGAGTATCGACGAGAACGATTTGAGCTTCGGGCAATGTCAAAATCCCGCGTAG
>CASBRC010000198.1 GCA_949128015.1 Synechococcales cyanobacterium PMM_0003 | reverse complement strand
TAAAACTAATTGCTGATTCAGAGATAGATTGGAGAAATTGATTATATTTTTTGAGGCTAAAAACTTCTTCTTCGATCTGTAATTTGAACTTACCTTGAAGGAAATCATTGCGGTGTTGTAGTAATTCTGCTGCTGATACTGGATAGAATCGAATTTGATCGAAGAAGCGCAATAGCCAAGGTTTACCTGCTTCAAAGTCAGTTGTTTGACGGTAGGTATTCCACATTTGCACTGTGCGCCCCACAAACTGATATCCGCCTGGCCCCTCCATCCCGTAGACACACATATAGGCTCCGCCGATTCCCACCGCATTTTCAGGAGTCCAAGTACGGGCGGGATTGTATTTAGTAGTGACGAGACGATGGCGGGGATCGATGGGAGTTGCGACTGGTGCACCCAGATAAACATCGCCTAACCCCAGAACTAAATAGCTAGCATTAAAGATAATCTCTTTGACTTCTTCGATACTTTCTAAGCCATTGATACGACGAATAAATTCAATATTGCTAGGACACCAAGGAGCTTTGGGGTTTACCGATCGCATATATTTTTCGATCGCCAACTGTGTGGAGGCATCGTCCCAAGATAGAGGTAAGTGAACAATGCGGGTCGGCACTTGCATATCTGCGATCGCAGGCAGTTGATTTTCAGCAATAATCAATCTTTCTAGTAATTCTTCTAGGGCTAAGACATGATTATCATAGTGAATCTGAAGCGATCGGATACCAGGTGTGAGATCGAGAATTCCTTGCAATATATTTGACTGCACCCATTCCATCAAGGCATGAACCCGAAAGCGTAGATTTAAATCCAGCACCATCTCGCCATACTCAATCAACACGTTGTCATCGCCAGAACGACGATAATTCACCGCGATTTGGTTAGGACTAGCCGCGATTTGATGTAGTACGGCTGCATAGCTCAATGATTGGAGATTTAGGGTCGAGTCATTACCTAAAGAGATAATTGAAGTTGGATTGCCAATCTGCGAAGTCGCAAATTGTAAAGTAGCAATTTGCTGATCTTGGATAAGCTTTTGTTGTAAAGCTTCCTCGTGAGTGATGCGAATAAATCGCACAGTATCACTGGGCTTCAGTTGTCCAATCTTCCAAAGTTCCGCAAGGGCGATCGTGGCAGGACAAACAAATCCTCCTAAACTAGGTCCATCCACACCGAGAATAATGGGCATGTCGCCAGTGAAGTCAATGGCTCCTATGGCATAGGCATTATCATGAATATTGGAAGGATGTAAACCTGCTTCTCCACCATCTTTCCTTGCCCATTGTGGCTTAGCTCCAATCAAACGGATACCTGTACGAGCCGAATTGTAATGCACTTCCCAATCTGTAGAGAAAAACATCTCCATATCGGCATCAGTAAAGAAATCTGGTGCGCCATGAGGGCCATACAATACACTGATTTCCCAATGGTTAGGATATTGGGGAATTAGCTCACTTGACAATGAATGGAGTTGTGAAGCCGAATTGTCAAAAGCATTAAGCTTAAGCACATCGCCAACTCGCAGAGTTCGCCCACAATGTCCACCAAATTTGCCCAAAGTGAATGTCGATTTACTTCCCAAATAGTCAGGTATGTCAAACCCATTCTGGACTGCTAAATAAGTACGCAGCCCATTGCCGACAATGCCCTTCATCCGCAAAACGCTGCCTGACTTAATCGATATGGCTTGCCAAAGTGGAACTGGATGGTGATCCAATTCTGCTTGCATATCTGCGCCCGTCAGACAAATTATGCTATCCCGATTGAATCGCAATGTGGCTCCATTGACTGTAAACTCAAGAGCCGCCGAAGATTCAGGATTCCCGACTAAACGATTTGCGTAGCTCAAGGCAAGCGTATCCATCGCTCCTGATGGTGGTACTCCCACATTCCAGTAACCGATCCGCCCTGAATCTTGTATCGTGCTGAAGGTTCCCGCTTCTAGGACATCGATGGTATGGGGTAAATATGCAAATGTGCTAAGGAAGCGAGTGCTGATATTCCCAGAACAGAAGTTGGGATCGGCTAAGATTTGGTGTAAGTAATCTAAATTAGTCTCAATTCCTGTAATTTGTGAATGCGCGATCGCAAACTGCATTTTAGCGATCGCATTTTCTCTATTCTCCCCATGGACAATTAATTTCGCCATTAATGGGTCGTAATATGGCGTAATCTCTGTGCCTGTTTCAATCCAGCGATCGCACCGCACATCTTCGGGAAAACTTACATTAGTTAAAACTCCAGAACTCGGCTGAAAGTTTTTAGTCGGATCTTCGGCATAAATCCGAACTTGGAGCGAATGTCCTTTAGGACAATGTTGATAGGTATCAAAAAAGCTAGAATCTCCTGAGGCTAAGCGAATCATCCACTCAACTAAATCAACACCTGTGACCGATTCTGTAACTCCATGCTCAACTTGCAAACGAGTATTTACTTCTAAAAAATAAAACTCTTGCCGATCGCCATCAAAGACAAATTCTACAGTTCCCGCCGATTGATAATCGACTGACTTCCCTAATCTTAACGCCGCTTCATAAAGCTGTTGCCGCAGTGATTCACTAATATTGGGCGCAGGGGTTTCTTCAATCACTTTTTGATTGCGTCGTTGCACCGAACAATCGCGATCGCCCAATGCCAAAACCCTTCCCTGACCATCGCCAAAGATCTGGACTTCAATATGACGAGCCGTCTCCACAAACCGTTCTAAATAAATACCACTTTGCTTAAAATTATTCTGACTCAAGCGTTGCACGGTTGCAAATAAATCTGGCAACTGTTCCGCCTGCCGACAAAGCTGTAAGCCAATGCCGCCACCACCCGCCGTACTTTTTAACATCACTGGATAGCCAATCCGCTCCGCCTCCTGTAAAGCTTCTTCCACATTTGCTAAAAGTCCAGTTCCAGACAATAAAGGTACTTGATTTTGAGCGGCTAATTCTCTGGCGGTATGCTTCAATCCAAAACTTCGCATTTGTGCGGGCGTGGGCGCGATAAAAACAATTCCTGCCTCCGCACAAGCCTCAGCAAATTCGGCATTTTCACTTAAAAACCCATAACCAGGATGGATTGCCTCTGCTCCAGTTTGTTGTGCGGCTTCTAAAATTTTTTCCCAGCACAAATAACTCTCTGATGC
>CASBRC010000197.1 GCA_949128015.1 Synechococcales cyanobacterium PMM_0003 | reverse complement strand
GTTGACCGTTTGCCTTGCTTCAAAGTGATTGACGATATCTTGGGCGATCTGTTCTAGACGCTTGGTGGAACCGACGATCGCTTCAATCCTAGTTTGGTTAGCTCTGGCTTGTTGAGTGGTGTTGAGGTCTTCAAAGCTGAGGTCTTCGTCTAGTTCGTCTAGTAGCTGACGACCTGTTTCGTCGAGGTCAACTTGGACGAGGCGGCTTTCGTAGTAAATCGGGACGGTTGCGCCATCTTTGACGGCTTGGGCGATGTCGTAGATGTCGATATAGTCGCCAAAAATGGCAGGAGTGTTTTTGTCGGTTTGTTCAACGGGTGTACCTGTAAAGCCGACAAAGGTAGCACTGGGTAGGGCATCGCGAATATATTTGGCAAAACCGTATTTGGTGCGTTTACCAATCTCGTTTCCTGCTTCATCAAGGACAGTAACCTGTGTGGCTTTAAATCCGTATTGGCTGCGGTGGGCTTCATCGGCAAGAACGATGATATTGGTGCGATCGCTAATTTTTGGGTAGAGGGTTTCGTTTTCGGCGGGGGCGAATTTCTGAACAGTGGTAAAGATGATGCCGCCTGAGTTGACGTTGAGTAGTTGGCGAACTTGCGCTCTTTCTTCGGCTTGTTGGGGGTCTTGTCTGAGGAGTTGTTTGCAACCTGCGAAGGTGTCGAATAGTTGATCGTCGAGGTCGTTGCGATCGGTCAACATTACAATCGTGGGGTTATTGAGGTTTGGGTTTAAGACCAGTTTTCCTGCGAGAAATACCATTGATAATGATTTGCCGCTTCCTTGGGTATGCCAAAGTACGCCGCCTTTGCGATCGCCGTCTTGTGATGATGCTTTGACGATGGACTCGACGGCTTTGTTAACGGCGTAGTACTGGTGATAGGCGGCGATCTTTTTTTCGCTAGAAATGCTGACTATTCCTGTTTTGAGGTCTTCGGTTTTAGATTTTTCAAAGACGGTAAAGCTACGGATCAGGTCTAGTAAGGTTTGTTTATTGAGTAGTCCGTTGGTTAAGATTTCCAGTTCTGCCCTCTCCCTAAATCCCTCTACCAGAGGGCGAGGGACTTCAAGGATCTGATTCTCCATTTTCTGAGAGGGGCTAGGGGAGATCTCATAGTTCCCCATGTCCATCCGTTCTCTTAGACTAAATCTCTTTTCCAAAGCACGAGGAACTTCAAGCTCTCTTTTCTTATCCCCTTCCCTCTGGGAGGAGCTAGGGGAGGGAATCTTCCACGCTAAAAAGCGATTAAAACCTGCCGTGAGGGAACCTGCACGAGCTAAAAGTCCATCAGAAATAATTAGCAGGGCGTTATAGGTAAATAGGCTGGGGATTTCGCGTTTGTAGGTTTGGAGTTGGTTATGCGCGGCTTTGAGGTTGGCTTTTTCATCGATCGCATTTTTTAGTTCGATGACGACTAGCGGTAAGCCGTTAATAAACAGAACGATATCGGGGCGGCGGTTGTGGTTGTCTTCGATGACGGTAAATTGGTTAACTGCGAGAAATTCGTTATTTTCGGGTTGGTTCCAGTCAATCAGCCAAACCTGTTCGCCTCTGGTTTCGCCGTCTTTCTGATATTCAACGGTGATGCCTTCGGTTAGATATTTATGAAATATTTCGTTGTTGTTGAGCAGGTCGGGGCTAGCAATATTAAAGATTTCCCGTTGGGCTTGGTGTCTTGCGTCGGGGGGAATGGTGGGGTTGAGGCGATCGATCGCTTGGGTAAGTCGCGCTTTGAGAACTACATCACCGAAGGTTTCGCGCTCTTGATGGTTGCCTTCGGGTTGGAGTTCGTAGCCGTGATGGTAGGCATAGCCGAGGTTTTGCAATAGTTGGAGGTTATATTGTTCGATCGCGTCTTCGGTGAGGGATGATTTCATGGATTCCAAGGGTTAATAAGCTGAATCTGACAATCTCTAAAATCATTGACATTGCGTGTGGCGATCGTGGCGTTATTGGCTAGACAAATAGCGGCAATTTGCGTGTCGGCTTGGGCAATCGGTCTACCAATTTTTTGGCGATTGGCGGCAATTTCAACAAAACTTAGTGCTGCGGTGGAGTCAAAAAAGAGAATTTGCTCGGCGAAGTCTTCGACAAACATAGCTTGAGCAAATTCTTTTAAAGCTTTGCTACGTTTGCCATCTGGCATAATGGCAATGCCATAAAGTATTTCTGCTTGGGTGATGCTGGTTGTAAAGAGGTTTTCTCTAGGTTGTGCTGCTACCCAATCTTTGACGATTTTTGAGCCTTGGGGCTTCATGAGTTCGGATAATACGTTGGTATCAAGAACGATTTTCATGGTTCGGTTGACTCAAAGTTAGGAATTTCTCGCATGGGTTCTCTAGGAATTTCGGGTATTTCAAAATCGCCTAGTGGTGCGAAGCGTCTATTAATTGCGGTGGCTAGGTCGGGGCGAGTTGGCATTTTAGGGATTAATACGCTTTGCAGGATGGCTGTAATTTCGGCTTCGATGGTGTGTCCATGTTGGGCGGCGCGTTGCTCTAAGCGTTGGGTGAGGTCGGGTTCTAGCTGATTAATGGTGATGGTAGTCATGGTGATTTGGATAGGTTGTTTAATTGATTTTAGTTGATTTTTTTCTGGCTCTTGGTAATGATTTCATTGTTTATAATGTGTTTACTGAGTGGGATGTCACTATGCCGCCGAAAACTTTTGATATTTCTTGTTTATCTGATAATTTAACTGATTTATTGGCTGATATTCAAAATCATGTGGAGATTACGCTAACTTTAGACGGTGTGCCTTGGGCTAAGATTGTGCCTTGGGTTTCTGACCAAGAGATTAAAAGTTCTGTTGCAGATCTAAATCGTGACGCGATCGCAATAAGTGATGATTTTGATGATGAGTCGGAAGAGATTAATTCGATGTTTTATGATTCGGTTATTTTTCCTGATTAACTGATTTTATGTGTAACAAAGATCTCCCTCTCCCCCCAGCCCTCTGTCCCAGAGAGGAGAGGGGGAGCAAAACCCAAAGAAAATTCTTGTTCCCCTCGCCCTTTGGGAGAGGGGCTAGGGGTGAGGGCTTATTCCTTAACGCGGAGTTGACCGCTCATTAGTTTAGGTAATAAAGCATCACGGGTTTTAGTTAGGGTTTGGATTTGAAGGCTATTCTCATGAGTTTTTATACGCATTGGATCTACTATTGAATGAAACATTCCAAGAATTGCTTTTGAAGGTAAAATAATTTCTGCAATCTCAAAATGTTCTGCTTTTACTGCTGGATAAGCGCTACCTGAAGCATTTAATGT
>CASBRC010000196.1 GCA_949128015.1 Synechococcales cyanobacterium PMM_0003 | reverse complement strand
TAAATCTGATCTTCAAGATCGATCCACTGATCTTCAGATAGTAATTGCTTGTAGGAAAGGTTATAGGCACTAGCGATCACTTCTCCTGCATCAACAGTCTTACCTTCTGCTGTGGTTGGAGCATGTTTAGGATGCAGATGGTAAGCCCTTTCAACGCCATCAATTCCGCGCACACGAATTTCACGACTATTAACCACCGTAACTTCGCCGTCAATTTCAGACTTAATCCCAGGATTTAGGACAACGTAGGCATTGAAGTAAACAATTTGCTCAACATCGCGTAAAGGTATGTCAAGAAGAGTAGCCATATAGCTAGGAATACCCTTGAGATACCAAACATGGGTAACCGAAGCCGCTAGCTTGATAAAGCCCATGCGATGACGGCGTACTCGCGATTCCGTCACTTCCACGCCGCAGCGTTCGCAGACAATGCCACGATGACGCACGCGCTTATATTTACCGCAATGACATTCCCAATCCTTTGCAGGACCAAAAATTCGCTCACAGAATAAGCCGTCCATCTCTGGCTTGAGTGTGCGGTAGTTAATAGTTTCGGGTTTTGTGACTTCGCCAACCAAACTGCCATTTGGTAGAACGCGCTCGCCCCATTTACGAATGCGATCGGGTGATGCCAAGCCAATCTTGACATAGTCAAATCGCTGTTCCACTTTCGCCATACGTTACAACGTCCTTAATTGATTGCGTGCTTGCTCGATTAAAAAATTTGATAACAAGGGGCTTAAGCCCCTTGTTTTTCTAGTAATGAAGATTATTGCTACGGTCTAGTCATCATCTTCATCAAAATTGATGTCGCCTCGGTAGGCTGACTCATAGGTGGGTCGATTTGGAGTACGACGTGAGCCAGTATCCACCATCAGATCTACCTCTGTATCTTGGTTACTGCCATCCTCAGAAAGTTTGTGAACCGACACATCCAAACATAAAGATTGAAGTTCACGTACCAATACTTTGAAAGATTCAGGCGTACCGGGACGAGGAATGGCATGACCTTTAACGATCGCATTTAGAGCTTCGTTACGTCCAGTCATGTCATCAGACTTGACAGTAAGCAATTCTTGAAGAATGTAGGCAGCACCGAAAGCTTCCAGCGCCCATACTTCCATTTCTCCAAAGCGTTGACCACCCTGTTGAGCTTTACCACCAAGGGGCTGCTGCGTAACTAGTGAGTAAGGACCTGTAGAACGAGCATGGATCTTGTCATCGACAAGGTGAACCAGCTTAAGCATATAAGCCTTACCAACAGTCACGGGCTGATCAAATGGCTCACCAGTGCGTCCGTCATAGACGACCAATTTACCTGGAAATTCATCATTAAAAATCCAGTCTTTGCCAGTATGCTTACGGGCATGTTCTAGCTGTCCATTCACCAACTCACGAGAAGCTTCTTCGCCGTACATTTCATCAAATGGCACGATCTTAAAGCGAGCATTCAGATTTTCCGCAGCCCAACCAAGTAAGCATTCAAACACCTGACCGACATTCATCCGTGAAGGTACACCAAGAGGGTTCAACACGATGTCGAGAGGAGTTCCGTCGGGTAAGTATGGCATATCTTCTTTCGGCAAAATGCGCGAAATAATACCCTTGTTACCGTGACGACCTGCCATCTTGTCGCCGACTTGGATCTTGCGTTTTTGAGCAACATAAACACGGACGACCATGTTTGCACCAGGAGGCAACTCATCGCCTTGCTCACGGGTGAATACGCGCACATCGACAACACGACCTTTTTCGCCGTTAGGCACGCGCAGAGAGTTGTCTCTCACATCACGAGCTTTTTCACCAAAGATTGCTCGTAGGAGTTTTTCTTCAGGGGGTTGATCGGATTCGCCCTTAGGGGTGACCTTGCCAACAAGAATTTCGCCAGAGTTTACCCAAGCACCGATGCGGATGATGCCTTGCTCATCGAGATTACGAAGAGAATCTTCACCGACGTTAGGGATTTCGCGAGTGATTTCTTCGGGTCCAAGCTTGGTTTGACGAGCTTCGATTTCGTACTTTTCAACGTGAATTGAGGTATAAACATCATCAATTACGAGGCGCTCATTAATGAGAATCGCGTCTTCGTAGTTGTAGCCTTCCCAAGGCATGTAGGCGACTAAGATGTTCTGACCGAGAGCAATTTCGCCACCTTCAGTAGCAGAGCCATCAGCAAGAACTTGTCCCGAAACTACAGTGTCACCAACCCAAACAAGAGGACGCTGATTTAAGCAGGTATCTTGGTTTGATCGCTGATACTTTTGCAGACGGTAGATGCTTTCTAGCCCAGTATCATCAGCCTTGACGCGAATTTCATCGGCGGATACATAGGAAACTTCACCTGTAACTCGTGAGACGATGACCATCCCTGAGTCACGGGCGGCTTGAGCTTCTAGTCCAGTACCAACGAGAGGACGCTCAGGGCGCAATAGGGGAACGGCTTGACGTTGCATGTTCGATCCCATCAGGGCGCGGTTCGCGTCATCATGCTCAAGGAAAGGAATCAGTGATGTTGCGACCGAGATGATTTGTACAGGAGAAACAGCGACATAATCGATTTCTTCGGGTGTTGCTGTACCCCATTCTTGGCGATAACGAATCGGCACAATTTCACTAAAAATGTAGCCTTCATCATTAGTCGCTACGTCACCAGGCGCAACACGGAATTCATCTTCTTCATCGGCTGTCATATAGACAGGCTCTTCATTCTTATGTACACGACCGTTCTCGACCGCATAGTAAGGAGTTTCGATGAAGCCGTATTGATTCACACGAGCGTGAGTTGCCAAAGAACCGATCAGACCAGCGTTAGGACCTTCAGGAGTTTCAATTGGGCAAATACGTCCATAGTGACTAGGGTGAATATCCCGCACGGCAAAACCTGCGCGTTCACGAGTTAGTCCACCAGGTCCAAGGGCACTGAGACGACGTTTGTGGGTTAACTCAGCCAGAGGATTGGTTTGGTCCATAAACTGAGACAGTTGGCTGGAACCAAAGAATTCCTTGATCGCAGCTACCAATGGCTTGGGATTAACCAAAGATGCAGGGGTGAGGGCATCAACGTCGGAGACAGTCATCCGTTCGCGAATGATTCGCTCTAGACGGTTAAGACCAACACGGACTTGGTTCTGTAGCAACTCACCAACAGACCGAACGCGACGGTTGCCCAAGTGGTCAATGTCGTCGATTTCGCCGATATCAAACTTGAGGTTGATCAGGTAGTTGATCGCGGTGAGAATATCCTTCTCGGTTAGTACCCGCATGGTGTCGGGGGTATTCAAACGCAATTTTTTATTGAGTTTGTAACGTCCAACCTTTCCAAGGTCGTAACGTTTGGGGTCAAAAAAGCGCGATCGCAATAGTTCGCGACCACCTGATTCTGTAGGTGGTTCACCTGGACGCAGCTTACGATAAAGCTCTTTTAACGCTTCGTCTTCGTCAAACTGACCTTCTTTGTCAATTGTTTTCTGGAAATACTCACGGTGAGTAAGCGCGTCAAGGATCTCAGCATCACTTAAGCCGATTGCTTTGAGCAATACTTGCGCGGAAAGTTTACGAGTTTTATCGATGCGTACCCACACAAGATCATTCTTGTCTGTCTCAAACTTCAGCCATGCACCTCGGTTAGGAATTAGGCTGGCGTTGTAAGTACGACGACCATTCTTGTCAATCTCTTGCTTGTAATAAACCCCAGGGCTACGGACAATCTGATTGACGATGACTCGCTCAGCGCCATTAATAATAAAGGTTCCACGATCTGTCATCAGTGGCAGATCGCCGATAAAAACTTCTTGCTCTTTTATTTCTCCTGTTTCTTTATTGATGAGCCGCGTGGGAACGTACATCTGTACGGCATAGGTGGCATCCCGACGTTTAGACTCATCAACGCTATATTTGGGTCGCTTGAGTTTATAATCTTTGGCAATAAAATGGAGTTCCATTTTGCCTGTATAATCTGTGATCGGCGAGAAACTCTCAAGCTCTTCAATAAGTCCTTCTTCTAAGAACCATCTAAAACTCTCCCGCTGGATTTCTACAAGATCTGGTAGAACGAAGGCAGGAGTAACAAGAGTAGGCTTATTCATTCACTAATGACTGCAGTTTTAGTGGGCGGAGTATATGTCTAGTTCTGAGGCAAGACATAAGCACACAACTATAACGTGGTTAAGATTTAATTGTCAAGCTATTTTGATATTTTACAAAAAGTTACGCTTAGTTACTTTGGCAGGAAAATCTTTATCGCGAATTGAAACTTGCAGAATTTGCCCCATTTTTGCGAGTTCGGGCGGAACATATCCAAATGCGATCGCTTTACCCAAAGTTGGCGACATCGTGCCACTGGTGACAATGCCAACAGTTTCACCTTCATAGCGAATCGGATAATCATGACGGGCGATATTCCGACCTTCTAGCTCTAAACCGATTAATTTGCGCGGAACACCATGCTGTTTTTGATCTTCTAAAACGGAGCGCCCGATAAAATCACCTTTCTCCTTAAGATGGACAATCCAAGCAAGATCGGCTTCGAGAGGCGTGATTGTATCGTTCATGTCCTGACCATAAAGATGCATTCCTGCTTCAAGTCGCAAGGTGTCACGACAGCCTAAGCCGCAGGGAGCGACACCAAGATCGAGCAGCTTTTGCCAAAGTGCCTTGCCAGTTTCGATATCAGTCATGATTTCACAGCCATCTTCGCCTGTGTAGCCTGTCCGCGCCACAAAACTGGGAACGCCTAATACCTCTGTATGGGTATGTCCAAACCGCAGCCTTGGTAGTTTTAATAGGTCAGAAGCAACTAGATCTTGTAATGTTGCGATCGCAGTTTTACCCTGAACGGCAATTAAGGTCTGTGAATCTGAATTATCGATTAGGCGATCGCCTAAATACTTTTGTAACCATGCTTTATCTTTTTCGGTCGTTGAGGCATTGACAATCACTGACCAGTTTTCACGATCTCCGTCAGGCTCATGGCGATAAAAAATCACATCGTCAATGATGCCTGCTTGCTCATTGAGTAAAACTGTGTAGAGAGCTTGCCCCACTTTTAATCGTCCTAAGTTGGATGGCACAAGTTTATTTAAGGTATCTAAGACACCAATCCCTGCGATCGTAAATTTGCCCATGTGGGACACATCAAACATCCCGACTTGCGATCGCACAGCATGATGTTCAGCAACAATACCTTTATATTGGACAGGCATCTCCCAACCGCCAAATTCTACTAATCGCGCCCCAGAAGCTACATGGAGATCGTAAAGAGGAGTCCGTTTGAGAGAATTAGTCATGATTGTTAAAAAAATTATTACAAGTATATTATGTAGTTTTGTATACTGTTAGATTAGGTTGAATATAAAAAAAACGGTAATAAATCAGAGTGAGTCAGCATCCACTTGAACAGCTAAATCGCTACGATGCCAAAGCCAATGCCGAATATTACGGTCGTCGCCCTTGGTTAGCGATTAGTCGAATTTTTAAAATAATTTATTTTGCAGTGAGCTTTGGGCTAGCCTTCGGCTGGGATGTCTTGACTGGTAACACAGTTAGTCAGCCTAAACTCGCTGAGCAGTTACGGCGGATTATTACAGCACTTGGGCCTACTTATATCAAAGTGGGGCAAGCACTATCAACCCGTCCTGACTTAGTGCGGGTTGACTTCCTAGAAGAGTTAACCAAACTTCAAGATCAACTACCACCATTTTCTACCGAGCAAGCCTTTGCGATTATCAAGTCAGAGTTAGGCAAACCTGTTAGTGATATTTATCGCAGCATGTCTGAAGAACCCGTTGCGGCTGCAAGTTTAGGACAGGTTTATAAAGCGACGCTGTTTTCTGGCGAAGAAGTAGCAGTCAAGGTGCAGCGCCCCACCCTAATCCCGATGCTGACCCTCGATTTGTACATCATGCGTGGGATCGCGGGCTGGCTAGGTCCTTTGTTGCCACTCAATTTAGGTAATAGCCTTCAAGCGATCATCGATGAGTTTGGCTTCAAGTTATTTGAAGAAATCGACTATG
>CASBRC010000195.1 GCA_949128015.1 Synechococcales cyanobacterium PMM_0003 | reverse complement strand
GTACCGATACTCTCGACTGCTGGCTGGATACGATGGAAAGCATTTCGGTGCGATCGCGCCACGTTTATCGTCAGTTAATATACGAGCAGCCCAATCTGGTTGAATTTTTTCATCAAGTCACGCCGATCGAAGAAATCAGCCAATTACAAATTAGTTCGCGACCTGCGAGACGGGCAGGTAAGCGCGATCTAGCAAGCCTCAGGGCTATTCCTTGGGTATTTAGTTGGACACAGAGCCGCTTTTTATTGCCGTCTTGGTATGGCATCGGGGCTGCCCTTGAGGAATTCTTACAACAAAATCCTGAAGGTCACCTATCGCTGTTGCAATATTTCTATAGCAAATGGCCATTCTTTAAAACCGCAATCTCGCGGGTGGAGATGACCCTTGCGAAAACCGATTTGCAAATCGCTCACCACTACATGCGGGAGCTAACCAGAGAAGGCTATGAAGAAGCTTTTGTAGATATATTTGCGGAGATTCATGACGAGTATCAACGCACCCTTAATGTGATCCAATCGATCACTGGACAAAAGCAAATGCTGGATAGCGATCGCGATCTTCAGCGATCGGTACAGTTGCGTAATGGGTCGATTGTGCCACTTGGTTTTATCCAAGCATCATTGCTCAAGCGCTTACGCCAACACCGTCCTGATACTGTCGATTTGCGATCGCGCTATTCCAAAAATGAACTATTGCGCGGCGCATTACTCACGATCAATGGCATTGCTGCTGGTATGAGAAATACAGGTTGATCATTTACCAGAAAGCACCCGCAGGGTGCTTTCTGGTAAATAGTTAAGCGCAAAGCGTTATGCATCCATGTTACGATTTTGGACAAACTGAGCGTGTTTACTGAGCGTGTGTGAGGAGTATGAGCCCCAATCGGAATTTCCACGATCCCATAAGGGTTGGTGTTATAGGTATCGGTAATATGGGGCAGCATCATGCAAGGGTGCTCAGCTTGCTCAAAGATGCAGAACTTATTGGTGTTTCTGATGTAAGTGTCGAACGTGGGCAAGATACTGCCAATAAGCATCGTGTCCTTTATTTTGAAGATTATCGCGATCTTCTGCCCCTCGTTGATGCAGTCTGTATCGCTGTCCCCACAAGATTGCATTACGATGTCGGCACAACTTGTCTCAAGGCAGGTGTGCATGTGCTAATTGAGAAGCCGATCGCAGCCACAATCGAGGAAGCCGAATCCCTTGTTAAAACCGCCACTGAACAAAATCGGATTCTCCAAGTTGGACATATCGAACGGTTTAATCCTGCTTTCCAAGAGCTAAGCAAAGTTTTAAAGCATGAGACGATTTTGGCGATCGAAGCCGATCGCATGAGTCCCTATTCGCAAAGGGCTAACGATGTATCGGTCGTATTTGATCTGATGATTCACGATATTGATATAGTTTTGGAGTTAGTGCCATCGCCAATCGTGCGTGTTTCGGCCCATGGCAATCGCGTTTCCCCTGAGTCCGAATACCTTGACTATGTGACGGCAACAATCGGTTTTGAAAGTGGCGTAATTGCTACGCTCACGGCTAGTAAGGTTACGCACCGCAAGAAACGTACAATTACGGCTCATTGCACAAACTCTCTGACCGAGTCGGATTTCCTAAACAACGAAATTTTGATTTATCGCCAAACTAAAGCGAACTGGACAACTGATTATGGTCAAGTCCTCTATCGTCAGGATGGCTTCATTGAAAAAGTTCACACTAGCAACATTGAGCCACTTCATGCGGAGCTAGAACATTTTGTGGCATGTGTCCGTGATACACAACAGCCATCGGTCGGCGGTGATCAAGCCCTAAAAACCTTGCGTCTTGCGAGTTTGATCGAACAAACGGCTCTTGATGGTCAAGTTTGGCGCAGTTGTGATTTACAACTACGTGAAGTTGCGATCGCAGGAACTTATTAAAAAAGAGAGGCGGCACGATGTGCCGCCTCTCTTTTTTAATAAGTTCCTCCAATAAGACTCACCCGTTAGCATGATTATGGGGAGATAGAAATCCTTTAAAAGCAGAGAAACTCAGTCAGTAACTGAGTTTCTCTACTTTTGAAACTTCAGGAACAACGGGAACAATGCCAATTTCATCCAGTCAAAAGAGGCATGTCAAACAGCAAACCAATGCAGGAAATCAAGCTCATGAAATCTCTTACTAAAATCTCTTTAGGCGTTGCGATCGCAACTTCTGTTCTTACCTCTTTTAGTGCGATCGCCTCAGCCGAAGAAGTAAAATTACCTGGCAGCTATGTGGGTGCTGGTATTTCTCTTCAAAGCTTTGCGACAAATCCTTCTGTAGTTGGTGCAAACATAGCAGGTCGCTACAAATTTGACGGTGTGCCTATTTCGGCAAGAAGTTCTGTTCTTTTTGGTAATGGTGGCACTTCCATCGTCCCTACTATTTCCTATGATTTACCTGTAGGCGATCGCACTAATATTTATCTCGGTGCGGGTGCGTCGTTTAAAGTTGGTGGAAATGGTAGCTTGACAGGCGATCAGACTGCCTTCGCTCTACAACCTGGTGTAGAAGTTAGCGTCAACAAAAACGTATTACTGTATAGCAATGCTGTGATTCCATTCAATGGTCAAAGTAACGGCTCAGCAGGTACTTCGCTCCAAGCAGGTGTTGGTCTTCAATTCTAAATAAAATAGAGTTGTAACTCTATTACTATAAAAAAGGAGTCGCAAAGCGACTCCTTTTTTATGCTTCCCAAAAGCAACAGCCTTGACATGGGCCATTAGGATTCACCGCACAGCGAATTATTTCCGAACCAGCGTTATACCGACAATTGCTGTCTCCCATAACCCAACGTCCATTAACCAAACTTCTTTCCAAATTTTCTGGTGCTGGCTGAACATATACTAAAACTCTAAATAAATTATATTTTCCTCTGCGAAACTGATATCGATGGCGGCGTTCTAAGATCGTGTAAGTTTTGCCTTCAAAATCGATATAGTCACCTGGTTGAGGTGTCCAATCTAAATATATTTTACCCAAGGTGCTTTCAGGATAAAGGGTATGCACCTCTGTCGGCACTGTCAATATTTCCATAGAGTTAGTCGTTTAATAGTCAGAATTTGCGATCACAAATTTTGACTCGGAAGATGTTTGTCACATCATGTGGAGATCGTCAATTTTACTACAATTTACACTAAAGGGAAACCCAACATTGATATTAAAAGTGTTATCAATTCACACATTTAATATCAATATTATGATTTATTGGATTACAAATTGCTTTCGTGTGATTCAGCAACGACCTATGTTACTTAAAAAATTAGTAGCGATCGCCATATTTTTACTGACCTTAGTGATATTAATTATCTGGGCGGAACCAGCTAAAACTAAGGCGATTGCTGATGCCAAGTTTACGAAAGTTAGCCAAAGCACCACGCAAGTCACTTCAAAAAAAATTGCTCAACAAAGTTTCCAAGACTTTAATTTTTTATCAGAAATCAATCAATCAGCTCCAGTTTTAGGCTGTGAAATCCAACCTCCAGCTAATCCACCAGAACCATCATTACCCGCAGCGCTAACTTCTATGCCCATTACTTTAGAGAGATTTCGGAAGCCCATAAGCATAGCTAAACCTAATACGACCTCTTCCCAGAAAGCGATCGCCTATAGCCCTAGAGAATTTATTGCATTGGCGGCGGCTTCTAACTATGGCGATCGCTATCTCAATGATCTATCAGGCAAGCCTGCAAATCGCCCACCAATTATTGTTCTCCATGAAACTGTCGGTTCTGCTAATAGCGTCATTAATTTTTTTCAAGCGTTCCATACTGACGAAGATAATCAAGCTAGTTACCACACGTTAATTGCGATCGATGGAACAATTATCTATTTCGTACCACCAGATAAACGCGCCTTTGGTGCAGGAAATTCTGTTTTTGTAAGTACATCAGGAGATGAAGCAGTCCAAACAAATCCGCGATATTCCAGTTCTGTGAATAATTTTGCCTATCATATTTCCCTAGAAACTCCTGAAGATGGAATGCATAATGGTTATACCCATAGCGGGTATACAGAATCTCAATATCAATCTTTAGCATGGTTAGTTGCCAAAACTGATGTGCCATTAGAAAGGATCACGACTCACAGAATTGTCGATCGCTCTGGCTCACGCATCGATCCACGCAGTTTCAATTTTAATCTTTTCCAAAAGCTTCTAAGTGAATATCCCAGAATCAAAGAAATTTCTATTGGCTGTCCATAAAGACACAAAAAACCCTACCTTTCGGTAGGGTCAAATAATCGTTAATCGTTTTTACTTTGTCTTAATCACTTTGATTGGAAACATTCAAAATTTAGAAATTCCCCAACCACCAAATCAACCCATGCCCCGTAGAAACTTCAAGGATTAGCAGAGATACAAAACCAATCATGGCGAGTCTGCCATTTAGCAATTCAGCGTAAGGAGTAAAACCAGCTCTATCAGTGTCATCAACATACATCTTTGGTTCAGTTGCGAAGTTGTTGAGAACGCCGCGATCGTCTACTCTATAGCTGCTCATTAGTTTGTCCTTTGTGTGATTTCCTTATGTAAAGAAATATAACAAAGTATTTCAAAGTGTGAATCTAGCTAAAGGTATGTATGACTTATTGGCTTTATCTATACAAAGAGGCAGGAATTCATCACAAGAGCGCCGTAGGCACATTTTGAGCAGTCGTTAGACCGATCACGTCAGTCCAGTTCGTGTCACCACCGCTTATATTTCTTCCCCATTGAATCCCATCTAGATTTGCCCCTTCGAGATTGACACGACTCAAATTAGCATCACGCAAATCTGCCCCACTTAGATCTGCATCCCGTAGATTTGCACCACTTAAGTCCGCGCCACTAAAATCTATATTTTGCAATTGCGATCGCTCCAGATTGGTGCAAAACAACTTTGCACCCCACAAAATCGCGTTTCTCAAATCAGCATCCTGCAAATTTGTTTGCCAAAATATGGCGTGACTGGCATTGATATTTTGTAAATTTGCCCCTTGGAGATTTGTCCTATTAAAATTTGCTGCGATCGCATTAGCTCTTTGTAAATTGACATGGCTAAGATCTGCAAAAGCAAAAATAGCGCTGTAAAGATTCGCATCACTGAGATCAGCATAAATGAGAGAACCTGTTGCGATCGCCCCATTCAAACTAGCTTTAGTTAAATTTGCATGTTGCAAATTTGTCTCAATCAAATTTGCGTGATATAAATCTGCGCTTTCCAGATTTGCTTCACTTAAGTTGGCATAGCGTAGATCCGCAACGCTAAGTATTGCATTTTGTAAAGCAATTTCTATGTCTGGATGCATACTTCTCCAATAATTCCAGCCATTTACCCCTTCCGCTAGTAGTTGTAATTGTTGTGTATCAGCCATATTCACATCCTAATATCAAGCTTCGCCAGCACTCTTGATTTCATACCAATGTAACGTGAATTCAGTAGCATAGCGTTATGAGTGAAATACCTGTAAATTCTCCAAATTCAATATGGAAACGTCTCCGCAATCAGGAGATCAATTGTGATGAGGCAATTCAATTATTAGTTGATAAGCGCGGAGGGCTTCGGATTGATCTGTTGGATGAAGATCTTAATTATCGGTTTTTCCATCATTTCGACGATCGCAAATCCTTGCCACCTGTGATTCCTTTATTGCTATGGCATGGTTATTTTTATTTGGGTTCACCACATCCATTGACCAGCGACGAAATCAAAAAGTTGAGTAGTGTGACATTAACGGGCATCAAAAATGTATCGATCTCTTCCGAAAGTTATCTGTTATGGTTTCTCAGACAAAATCTTCCCGAACCCAGCAATATTGCTTCCCCAATTATCAATCCCCTTACAGGCGCAAATGAAGAAGCTCACTTAGATGAGATTTCTGATATTTATCTATCTCAAGCTCTCGATCAAACCCATCGGATTAATGCCTTAATTTCCGTTGCTCTCCAACATCGAGCTAGTGATATTCATCTAGAGCCGACAGAATTAGGCTTACGTGTACGCTACCGCATTGATGGCATACTGCGAACAACACGCATCTTACCTCCTGAAGTGAGTCGAAAAACGATCGTTGCTCTCAAGGTGATGAGTAACATGAACATTGGAGAAAGTCGTCGTCCTCAAGATGGGCGAGTTAGTCAACATTATGTTACTGCCGACAATCTGGATTTGGACTTAGATATGCGGGTCAGCACTTTCCCTTGCGTTGGTGGTGAAAAGGCGGTAATTCGACTATTGCCGCGAAACAAAATGCTCACAACTAGGCTCGAAGATATTGGCTTTACAGAGCGATCGCTAGAAGTTTACCGCAGTTGGATATCACAACCTCAAGGGCTAATCATCGTTACGGGACCAACGGGTTCAGGGAAAACCAGCACGCTCTATGCCACCTTGCAGTTATTAGCAACGGATCAAGTCAACATAATTACAATGGAAGATCCTGTGGAATATAATTTGTCGAATATTACCCAAGGGCAAGTTCAAGAAACGGGCGGACTGACCTTTGCGACAGGACTAAAATCAATTTTGCGACAAGATCCTGACATCATTATGGTGGGTGAGGTTCGCGATTTAGAAACGGCGGAAATTACGATTCGGGCAGCCATGACAGGGCATTTAGTGCTATCAACTATGCATACTAATGATGCAATTAGTACGGTAGCGCGATTGAGCGATTTAGGACTACATTCTAGTTTGATTGCCGAGTCTCTATTAGGGGTCGTCGCGCAAAGACTAGTAAGAAAAATCTGTTCCTTCTGTTCTGAATGCTATGTCCCAACAAAGGAAGAATTTCAGTTTCTAAATGTATCTGTACAAGATGTCAAATATCAGGATTGGCGACGGGGCAAGGGCTGTAAACATTGCTTTGGTTCGGGCTATTTAGGGCGTGAGGCGATATTTGAGTTATTGGATGTGACTCCTCAAATCCGAAAAATCATATCTGAAGGTACGCAATCGCAACTAGTTGATTACCTAGTCGAACAGGGTCATAAATCTTTCCCCCATAGTGTGCGTGACAAGATTTCGGTAGGAATAACCACCTTAGAAGAAGCTTTGCGAGTACTGCCACGACAGATGTTTAGCGCTCTCCAAAATAGAGGATAGGCACTTTACACCTATTCTCTATTTAGATTTTTGGATGACTAACTAAAAAATACCTGCTAACGCGCCGACACTGCGATCGCAAATATGCGGATGCTCGACAAACTAACTAATATGGGTTGGGTTAAATGAGGTTTTCACGCTGCTTCTGGCGCACCGTATAAATAATGATCGACGTTTTTAGAAGCGTCAGTAGGTAGTTTTTGCCATTCTTCTTTGGGGGATGTTTTCGCGAACTTTTGCGATCCGTTGTAGAAATGCTTAGGTCTGGGCGAAACCTGCTTGTTTTTCTAGTTCTTGTTTTTGGCGAAGCGTTCCAACTTCTTGCAAGATTAGGGCGGCGATGTGTTCTTGTTCCTGTTCGGTGAGGTGGGAAATAACATCTAGGGCTTGGTTGCGTAGTTTAGGCATGGTGTTTTTTTCTATGTATCAATTCTTGAAAGCGCGGATCGCGGCGAATATTGTCAAAATCCGAGTTCGTCTTTGCCATTTTGCGATCGCCAATCCCATTCCTAATCTAATGGAAGATACAGTATTTTTGATTCCCATTCTAATTGTTCTGTAACGTCAACAAGCAATAATAATTCATCAATTGCTTGCCTGAATGACATTCGATCGCTAACCACGAACATTCCTGCCATGTCCTGACTTCTTAGTAATCTTTCATAGGCGAAGTCTGGCGTTGTGGCACGATCGTGAGTTAATAAAATTCGATTATTGATTGCCGCCCACTCTAAAATCGTTGGATCGTCAGCCTCTTGTAAATCAACATCTTGAACTCTCAATAGATCTAAATTTGGCTGACGCAAAAATAGACCGCGTAGAATATTGCCGTTAAAGTTTTCGTCGCTCAATAGCCTCAACATGTTTAAGCCTCGCGATCGCTTCGTCTTGCTAATAAACGCGATCGCAATAAGTTCATGTCGGGCTGTATATCTTGGATGCGTTGATAGACTTTTTCTGCTAGTTGTTCTCGTTGTATAAGATAGGCTTCTATGGCTTCTTGATGGCGTAGGTAATATGCGATCGTGGTGTAGGTGTCAGATAGGGTTAATGTGGAATATTGCTGCACGATGGTTTCAGGTGATGCGCCATCTAAGAAAGCTCTAATTACTAATTCTAGAAGCACTCTAGTTTTTCCGACTCGGATCGAGCCAGTTGCGTCTTCTTGAAAGGGTGGTGCTTCGCGTTCTAAAACTATGCTCATAGGTTTAAGCCCTAATTACTAAGTTTTATTTTACTCTATCTAAAGACTGAAAGCATAGATCGCTACAGATGTTGTCAAAATCTGAGTCGGGCTTTACTATTTTGCGATCGCCGATTCTATTCTTAATCTGGTGGAACATAAAGTAATTTAAACATTTCTACATAGTAGAAACGTCTAAAAAGTCTTCTCCATTAAGTTCAATAACAAGAGCGATCGCGATCGTTATCTCGATCATGATGTCGTCATTAAGTTTACCTAGTTGACGAATAAACCTTGTTGTATCAATTCCTCTGAGTTGCAATGTATCAACTGCCGAGACTTTAGTTAGTCCATTGGTGCTATCTGGCTCAAGCTTGAGATGCCATACATTTTCTGCAAAGTAGGGTTTCCAGTCAGTAATGGGAGCAATAAGTTTAATTGGTAACTTGCCAATAGAATCCGAGCTAATTACAACTACTGGTCTAATTTTACGGATTTCTGAGCCGAGAGTTGGGTCGAGATTGACAAGCCAAATTTCACTTCTATTTGGTTTCATGATCGTACTCAAGAATATCTCCCGCTCCAAGTTCTTTCCATTCTGTATTTTGTTGATAATGCTCTAGCATTTGCTCTGCTTGTTTTGCTAAGATTTGACGACGGCTTTCTAGAGGCATTTTTAGCAGTGCTTT
>CASBRC010000194.1 GCA_949128015.1 Synechococcales cyanobacterium PMM_0003 | reverse complement strand
GTGCAAACATGGCTCCCAAAAAGATAACCCATCCGTAAGTAACCCCATTCCACCCAATCTCATGGATGCTGCGTCCTAATTGCCACATCACTTGGGTCGTCAAAAAAGCAATCACGGCAAAGACCACAGATCCAATCCAGACATAGCCTGAACGATGGGTTCCAAATATGGTTTTGGCATCGGAGGTTTGTCCAAACCAAACCCGCGTGGGTGACACAAACAGAGGCATAGCAATAAATCCTGCGGCGAGGGTCGCGGGAATCGTGAGTTCGTTAATCATCAGGCGGTTGAGTAGTCCTGCGATCAGCAAAGACATAATCCCTAAGCCCATTTGAAATAAGCCGATCCGAAACATTTGGATCAGTGGCAGTTTAGGCGGCAGTTGGTCTAAATTTGCGGTATCGACTTGGCTATTCATTGTTAAAGATGGCGATGAAAAATCTATAAAAACGTTATTATCTCAAACTTCCGCAGAATTGCGCTAGCCGATCGTCAAACAAGTTAATAGGCTTAGATTTTGGTGGCGCGAAGCGCCACCAAAATCTAAGCCTATTAACTGGAGCTGTGGGTAGATTTATGAATGCTTGTTTGAGAAATTCAAATTTTTTACTAGCTTGTAGCTTAGTTCTATGTTTTAGCGCTAATGTCTATGCGAATGATTTACCGCCTAGTATTGAGCTAATCAAACCAACTAATAGCCAAATTAAGCAAATCAATCCAGTTAAGCAAGAAAAAACCAAACAAAATCTGAATGCTCAATTACTGATGGCAGCTCAAAATGGCAATATTGCGGAAGTGCGATCGCTAATCTCACAAGCAACCGATGTCAATGTCCGCGATGAATATGGGTGGACACCGATTTTATGGGCGGCGATGAATGGACATACAGATATTGTGCGAGTTTTATTGGTGTCAGGCGCAAATCCCAATACGCGCAACAAGTATGGCTGGACTCCGCTAATGTGGGCAGCAGGGCAAGGTTATGGTGAAATTGTGCGATCGCTAATTGCGTCAGGTGCGCGACTAAATGCACAGGATCGCAATGGCTGGACAGCAATGATGTGGGCATGGGATGGCAATCAGCAAAAGACTGTCGCGATTTTGCGAAATGGTGCAAACAAATAATAAAGCAGCGCTTAGCGCCGCTTTGTTACTCAGGTTCGATGTGATCTTTTAGCGGAGAATTCTCTGCCAAAAGATACTGATGTGGTATACCGATCGCAATATTTTCTCGTTCTAACGTCAACTTTAGGCGACGGCGAAACTCACGCGCTACAGCCCATTGCTGAAGTGGTTGGGTCTTAATCCAAATGCGGATTAACATTCCAGAATGTTGCAAATCATCAATACCAAGTACTTCAGGCGGCTCAATGATTTTGGAGCGCCAAATATTTTCTTGGTACATTTCTAGTGACAATTTCCTTAAGATTTCCAAAGCGTGATCGGGATTAGTGTCATAAGCAAGACGAATTGACAGATCTACCCGCGCCCAATCTTTAGAAAGGTTCTGCACGATCGCAATCGAACTATTAGGAATCGTAATCAACTGCCCCTCATTGTTACGAACTTGGGTAATGCGCAGATTCATGTTTTCGACTAAGCCGCCTAACTCACCAACTACGATGACATCACCGACTGCATACTGATCTTCTAAAATAATCAGAAATCCATTAATTACATCTTTAATCAGCCCCTGAGCCGCAAAAGAAATCGCAATTCCCACGATCCCAGCTCCTGCTAAAAGCGGCACTAAGTCCAGTCCGATCACCGATAAGATCGCCAGAGATCCGATACAGACCAAAACCAGATCAGTCACATTTTTAAGAACTTGCGAAACTGTTGATACTCGTAAATCCAAACGCTGATAGGGCTTTAGCATCGCAAAATCTCTAGCCTTAAGAAAGTCTGAGAAGCGTTCGATCAACAGATTACTGACCCGAATTAGCAGGTATGTACCACAGGCGATCGCAATAATTTGCAGGGGAGTCGATAGCAAGAAAGGTTGAATCCAGCGACTGTAGGGAAACAGCCCCAAAATGATAAAGCTCCCACCGCTCAAAACACCAAAGTAGGCTAGTTGCAAGGCTCGCCGTTGGAGATCACTGAGATTAGCCTGTTGTTTTTGATGTAGTTCCTGTTCCAAATCAATTACAGCCACTGCATCAAGATAAGGCGGTGATCTATGTTCAATCTGCGCCTCAATTGTTTTCTGCTTTAGCTTTAAACGCCCTTGCCAGTAAATAATCAATCGACTACCGATCAGCATCATTAGGACAATTCCCGCCGCAATTAATCCACGATTAATTAAAAAATTCGCCTGTCGCTCTTGCCTAGCTCTGATCAGGGCATCACGGAGAATTTGGGTAAGCTGACTTGCCCAACCTTGAGGATCGCGACCTTGCAGTTGAGCATCCATCGTCGTTACGGTCATTAGGTAGCGATCATTAATCAGAATGACAGGTTGATCGCTTTTAGAATCGATATTGGTAGTCACTTGCAAAGTGTCAGGTGCAAAATTGCTATTTGCAGACCGATTTAGTTCATCTTCAATGCCTTGTACTCTTTGTTCCAGCGGAAATTTTTGATTGATGGCTGGAGCCGCCAGCACAAATAATTTATAGCCATCAAGCCTTACTACAGCGTGATCGGTAATGGTGACCTTGGCAGCACTTTCGCCTGTTAACCAATTTAGCTTTAAAAATTCAGATTGTCCCCAAGCCCTTTGACCTGTGGAAAACATGATGGCGAGGACGAGCGCCACAACTAATAAAACCGCAGTACGAAACCGCTTTTTCCAATAGTAGATTTTGGTTTGGCTGAAACGGTTAAGCATAGATAATTAGGAGATGTAATAGCCGTGAAAGATGTAGTAAATGACGCTAAGCGTCATTTACTACATCTTTCTCAACACAAATAAGTTACCTTCATTTCCTCGCCCAATTCGTAGATCTTGATCGAGATAAGTTGTCTCTAGCCATCCCTTCTGATTTTCGCGCTTAATTTTGAAGTCGATCGCAAATAATCTCTTAGGCGATCGCAAAGTATCGATAAAGCTATTCACATCCCGATAGCCGATCAAACTTTGCGAACCCGCCACTAAACGCTCGAAATTCACTTTAATCTGTTTTTCCGAAACAACAGTAAAGTTCGCACAAACACTCACTAGTCCACCCAGTAATGGCAAACCTTTAATCTCAGCCACATTAAAAATTTTAGATTCCGCCATCCGCAAGCATTGATAAATATTGCCTAGCTTGTAAAGCGGAAAGCGATCAATCCCTAAAAGCTCTTTGCTAGTGGTAAATAGCAACAACCAGTTTCCATCTAACAACTCAGGTGTTTGATTTGGAGCGGGATTGGGGTTTAATTCTTCAAGATAAGCAACTGCCGAAAAAATCGCCTTACGCTGGTTTTCAGACATTTGTAAGCCGCGATTCACAGGTGCGATCGCATTAATTAGATTTGCTTTACGAGTGCTACTAGTCATCGCTACATTCTAGCGCGATCAAAGTAACTAGGTAGCTAGGTAACATTTCATAAACATTGCACTGAGGCAACAAATCATGTAAGCTCTTTAGCGTATTAAAAAATTCCATGCGTTACGAGTTTTAGGCGTTGTAAACCTAAAACTTTGATTAAAGATATTGCGATCGCTAGTAAATCAACTCAAATCTATTTCACTGCTTAAATTTGAAATATCTTCGAGTTGACTCCACGTGTTAAAGATTAAGGTAAGTTTCTACCTGAGTTTTACAGTATTCCAATTTTTGTAAGTTGGTTGATTCTTTTGTTTGTCAAAATATCAGAACCGATTGATTAAAGGAATATAAAAGTTAGATCTCGTTTTATCCTAATAATTGGCTGCTAAATAATCTGGTTAAATTTTAGTCTGAAGTCTAT
>CASBRC010000193.1 GCA_949128015.1 Synechococcales cyanobacterium PMM_0003 | reverse complement strand
TATTGGCTTTCTTGATGTAGAACTTTCTGGATTTGGATTTCCTGTTCTACTGCTTCATATTGTTGAAAATCAAAGATTCTTAGCTCTACTGAACGGGGGGGGGCGACACTTTGAATTGGGCTACCATTTTCAGCAATATAGTTTGTGCGTAATATCTCGTAGTGGACAACTATGCCATCAAGTGCCTCCTGTAGAATGTCTATATTGAGTTCACCCTGTAAACGCATCGCTTCTGGCAAGTTGTAGAAGGAGCTATTTGATTCTAATTGGTCTAGGAACCATAGCCTTTGCTGAGCAAATGACAGTGGCAAGGGATGATTTCGTGAAGCAGGCTGTATCCTCAAAGGAGTTACTTTTTCTACTGAATTATTATTCTGTAATAAGGCAATAATTTCTGCTTTGCGCTCAGCTAATTCTGATCGCAGTTGGGGTGTTAACACATCTTTGGGGGCATTGCATCGAAGTTTGTCACTTTCTAGGGATATTTGGATGCCTAGATCGCGCAATTTTGACAAAAACTCTAAAGTGTTCATAGTTCAAATTCCTCCATTGCATTTGTTGTAGAGTCAGTGCTAGTTTTTTGAATTTCCGTAAGCAAAAGCAATGTTTCGATGCGATCGCTTAACTTAGCGATCGTTGGCTGCTCAAACAAAATCTGCAAAGGTATTTCGACTGAAAATAATTGACGACACCTTGAAATTACTTGAATCGCCAATAGAGAATGTCCACCTAATTCAAAAAAGTTATCATGAATACTAACTCGTTCTAGACTTAGTATATCAGTCCAGATGTTAGCTAAACTTTCTTCAGTTGGGTTACTGGGTGCAGTAAACTCAGTACCTAATTGCGAACTAGATGTATCTGGTGCAGGTAAACTGCGATAATCAATTTTGCCATTAGGGTTGATAGGCATTGCTTCTAAGAAGACAAATGCACTTGGTATCATGTAACTAGGTAACCGCTCTTTCAGAAAAGATCTCAGATCGATGACTTGAGCTTTATCTTCAGTAACAACATAGGCGACAAGTCGTTTATTGCTAGGGATGTCTTCTCTAGCTGTGACGACTGTTGCTCGTATATTAGGGTGTTGAGATAAAATAGATTCTATTTCGCCTAACTCGATACGGAAGCCACGGATTTTGACTTGGTTATCAATGCGTCCAAGGTATTCAATGTTGCCATCTGATAGATAACGAGCTAAATCACCAGTTTTGTATAGACGGCTCCCTGATTTTGAGCTAAAAGGATTAGGGATAAATTTCTCGTCTGTTAGTTCTGGACGATTGAGATAGCCTATTGCCAAGCTATTCCCACCTATGTGGAGTTCTCCTGTTACTCCTATGGGAACTGGTTGTAATTGCGGATCGAGGATATATGTTTGTAGATGGGCAAGAGGACGACCAATTGGGACTTCGTTAATGTTTGAGAAAGTGTTTGGGATTCGATATAGTGTAGCTACAACTGTTGTTTCCGTTGGACCATAGGTGTTAATTAGTTGTAAGCGATCAGCTTTTCCCGATTTAGTAACATATTTCTGCCAATCTCTAACTGGCTCGAGCAGTACCTTTTCACCTCCAATAATAACTAAGCGCAAAGATTCTGGCAGAGACGTACTTGTGTTTGCTAGCTCCGCAGCTAACTGATGCCAATATGCCGTTGGCAGGTCTAACACACTTAGCTGCAAATCTTCGCAAGCTTGAAAAAATGTTGGTAAATCAGATAGCATCTTGTCGGTACGCAGTAACAATGTCGCACCCGTACACAAAGATGGGTAAATCTCTTCAACTGCTGCATCAAAGTTAATTGAAGCAAACTGGAGTACGCGATCGCTTCCTGATATCCCATATTCAGATATGGCTGTCTGCACAAAGCTAACTAAAGCTTGCTGACTAATCATTACTCCTTTTGGCTTACCTGTGGAGCCAGAAGTATAAATGACATAGGCTACATGTTTGTTTTCATTTATGGGAGCAAGATTATCTAAATTTTGAGAAGTGATTTTTTCCCAGTCTGAATCAAGACAAATAACTTGAGCTTGATGTTCTTGTACTTTCCACCGAGCTTGAGTTAACAGCACTGGCATTTGAGCATCAGCAATCATATACTCAATCCTTTCTTGAGGATAGTTGGGATCTAAAGGCACATATGCTCCACCTGCTTTAAGAATCCCCAACAAACCCACAATCATTTCTAAGGAGCGTTCTACACAAAGACCAACTAGTACATCTGGCTTTACGCCCAATTTCTGCAAGTAATGGGCAAGTTGATTGGCACGGTTATTAAGTTCTCGATAAGTTAGCTGCTGATCTTGGAAGGAAACTGCGATCGCATCAGGAGTTCTTTCTACTTGTTCCTCAAAGATTTGATGAATCGTTTGATCGCAAGGATAGTCTACCTGCGTATCATTCCACTCAATCAAAATCTGATGACGTTCAGCAGGAGTTAGAATTGACAAATTTGCGAGATTCTGATTGGGATTAGTGACTATACTCTCTAGTAAAGTTTGTAAATGCCCCAAAAGACGTGCGATCGCAGTTTTTTCAAAACGGTTGCGATCGTATCTAACTTGAAACATTAATTCAGAGCCTATCTTCACACCAACAGTAATTGGGTAATTAGATAGAGCCGTATCTTCTTGTTCTAGATCACCAAGTATCATCACAGTGTCAAACATGGATATTTCTGAAGGAATATCACTCCATGATTGAATTTGACTTAATGGCACTTGACAATGTGGCTGTAAGTCTCTCCACTGCTCTTGAATCTGATGTAACCAAGGTAAAACCAATGTGCCAGCCTTGGCATTCAAGCGCAAAGGGATCAGACTACTATTATACTGAATCCCAAAAACAATATCTTCATCACCACTATATCGACTAAGCAGTAAAGTCCAAAGTCCCTGCAATACTGGAAAAACTTCTAAATCATATTTAAGAATAAATTCATTAAAACTAGAAGTCAAAGATTGATCAAGATAAGCAACTTCCGTTTGATATTCAGTCACTGAAAAATTGTCCTTGAACTTTACAGAACCTCCACCTAAAAATGTACTCGCATTAGCTCCTCTTAGAAGATCTTTCCAGAAATTCTCTTGACTAACGAAAGGGATCTCTGTATGTTCAACAGTCGTTTCAGTGCTTATTTCCATCAGAAGTCACAATTAATAGAATATAAAAAACTGCATAAAGCTGAATTAAGCTAAACAATTTTAGATTAGACTCTTGCTAAAACTAGAATTTAGCACTTTGTAGCAAATTTGTAAATCTATAGTTGTTTAAAAACGATGTTAAAAGTTATTAATAAAGTTATAAAAATGTTATAAAAATGCGCCAATTCAAACCTAAAGTGCAACACTCGCTCAAAACTGATAACTGAAGAGAATCAAAAGACCAGATATTCCTTTGCAGCAAGCCTTGCTGCAAAGGAATCGTAGGGAGGAATATATTGAGGAAGATCACAAATTAGCATCTCTCAACAAAGACTGATAAATCAGAGCGCTATAATTTTGATAGTACATTCTTATTAATTTAGCATCACAGGCAATTGGCATCGGCTATGATCGCAACAGAACAAATTCCCGCAACCGTCCTCACAGGCTTCCTTGGCGCAGGTAAAACCACCTTGCTTAATCACATCCTAACTGCTGAGCATGGCAAAAAAGTTGCTGTAATTGTCAATGAATTTGGTGAGATTGGCATCGATCAGCAACTGGTGATCGGCGCGGATGAAGAAATTTTTGAAATGAATAATGGTTGTATTTGCTGCACCGTGCGCGGCGATCTAATTCGGATTATCAGCAATCTGATGCGGCGACGCAATAAATTCGATCATCTCCTGATTGAAACTACAGGCTTAGCCGATCCAGGTCCAGTGATTCAAACTTTCTTCATGGATGAGGATATTCAGAGGCAAGTTTCCCTTGATGCGGTGGTGACTGTGGTAGATGCCAAGCATGTCCAACAACATTGGGGCGATCGCGAAGTTCTCGAACAAATTGGCTTTGCCGATGTGATTTTGCTGAATAAGACGGATTTGGTTACTGAATCTGAATTGGTGGAACTCGAAGCAAAAATCAAGCATTTGAACATTTTAGCCAGAGTCGATCGCGTTCAGCTAAATCAAGACAATGTGCAAGAGAGCATCAACAAAGTTCTGAACGTGGGCGGCTTTGATTTAAATCGTATTCTTGAAAAGAATCCTGAATTTCTTGCTGCTCAGGTCGAAGAAGCACATGATCACGACCACGAACATCATGATCATCACGCTCACCACGAGCATGAACATCATCACCATGTCCATGATGAAGAGGTTGGCTCTGTGAGCATTTTGGAGTCAGGAACCGTGAATCCATACAAATTCCAAGCATGGATTAGCGAATTGTTAAAAACTCAAGGTCAAGATATTTTCCGTTCTAAGGGAATTATTAATCTCTCTGATTCCGATCAGCGTCTGGTATTTCAAGGCGTGCATATGCAGTTTGATGCAACTCGCGATCGCAATTGGAGAGACAATGAACTTCGCAAAAATCAATTAGTCTTCATCGGTAGACATCTTGACGCTGACAAACTTCGTGATAGCTTCCGTTTGTGCTTAGCTTAATCAAGGTTGCTTCGCAACCTTGATTTTAAAAAGAAAGGGCGCTTCGCGCCCTTTCTTTTTATTTCGCAGGAGGCAGTGACAACTTAACGTGTAGTTCCTTTAGCTGAGAGTCATCAACACTCGATGGCGCATCGGTCAGCAGGTCGCGGGCTTGCTGCGTTTTCGGGAAAGCAATTACGTCGCGGATCGAGTCTGAGCCAGAAATTAGCATCACTAAACGATCGAGTCCAAAGGCTAGACCACCGTGGGGAGGAGTACCGTACTCAAAAGCTTCTAGCAAGAATCCAAATTTCTCTTTTGCCTCTTCAGGTGTCAGCCCGATCGCCGCAAAGACTTTTTCTTGAACGTCACGCTTATGAATCCGAATACTACCGCCGCCAATTTCAGTACCGTTAAGTACTAAGTCATAGGCTAATGCGATCGTATTAACATCAATGGTTTGACCGTCGGCAATATCTTCTGGACGTGGCGAAGTGAAAGGATGGTGAAGCGCTTCTAGACGATTTTGATCAGCATTCCATTCAAACATGGGGAAATCAGTTACCCAGACAAAATTGAGCTTATTGTCATCAATCAATTCTAGTTCGCGACCGAGAGCTAAGCGCAGACGATAGAGAGATTCGTTGACAATTGCCTTTTCACCAGCACCGAATAACAGGATGGAACCAGCAGTTGCGCCAGTCCGTTCTAGTAACTCCTGCTTGACTTCCTCAGTGATACTGTCTTTGAGAGCGCCGATTGTGTCGATTACGCCACCTTCCCGAACGCGGATAAAGGCTAAGCCCTTTGCGCCATACTGAGCAACTAGATTAGAAAGATCTCCACCTGGTTTAATGCGGGTATTGGAAATCGCTGCATCGCCACCGATGACAGGTAAGACTTTGATGATGCCACCATTTGCGATCGTATTGGCGAATACTTTAAAGCCAGAATTAACAAATAAATCAGAAACGTTAACTAGTTCCATTCCGAAGCGCGTATCAGGGCGATCGCAACCGTAGCGATCCATTGATTCGGCATAGGTAAGGCGTGGGAATGAGCCTAGCTCAACTCCTTTAACAGTTTTAAAAATGTAGCGAATTAGATTTTCATTGAGTTCAATGATTTCTTCCTGCGACATAAAGCTCATTTCCATGTCAAGCTGTGTGAACTCAGGCTGACGATCGGCGCGAAGATCTTCATCGCGGAAACATCGGGCAATTTGATAATAGCGATCGCAACCGCCCACCATCAGCAATTGCTTAAATAATTGTGGTGACTGGGGCAGGGCATACCATTGACCAGCATTAACACGACTTGGTACAAGGTAATCACGCGCACCTTCAGGTGTGGAACGGCAAAGAATTGGCGTTTCCACTTCCATGAAATTATATTCGTC
>CASBRC010000192.1 GCA_949128015.1 Synechococcales cyanobacterium PMM_0003 | reverse complement strand
GTTTTATGACAGCGCAAAGCGCTGTAACTAGATTGACACATTATAAAACGATCGCAATATGCCAAACTCTCCGCAGACCAAAAAACAACTCAGACAATCACTACTCAGCCAACGCCGCCAAATTCCCCATCAGATTTGGCAACAAAAAAGTATAGATCTTTGCGATCGCATTGCAAACTTGCCAATATTCCAAAAATCTCAAAATATTTTAGCTTTTACTAGTTTTCGCCAAGAACCAGATTTGAGTTCACTTTGGCAAAGATTTCCTCACAAAACTTGGGGGTTTTCACGTTGCCTTGAAAAAGATCTGATTTGGCATCAAGTTGCGATCGCAAATTTTGAAAACAATATGCGATCGGGAGCCTTTGGCATCCTTGAGCCATGCCATGACTCGCCACTTATGGACTTAGAAAAGATCGATTTGATTTTGATACCTGCGGTGGCTTGCGATCGCCGAGGCTATCGACTGGGCTATGGTGGCGGCTTTTATGATCGCTGGTTACCCAATTCGACAGGTATTAAAGCAGGAATTATTTTTGATGAGTTTTATCTAGACACTCTGCCCAGTGATATTTGGGACGTGCCATTAAATGCGATCGTTACCGAAATGTACGGTAAGCCGATCTAGTCCCTTACTCATTTCGCAGTATATTAGCACTCAGTGAGACAGAGTGCTAAAGCACGCAAAGTGTGACCAAAGTGAGAGCAAAATCCCACCTTAGTCATCACCTGCAAAGTCCGCTCTGATTAGATTTTAAGGAGGTATAGCATAGTGGCATCGTTAACCCTAAATACTGGTACATTGCAACCCTTAGGCGATCGCCTATTGGTCAAAGTAGCAACTAAAGAAGAAAAAACTGTAGGCGGTATTTTCTTGCCAGATACAGCTCAAGAAAAGCCCCAAATCGGTGAAGTAACTGCCGTTGGACCTGGCGCACGCAATGACAAAGGTACTCGCGTTGCTCTAGAAGTTAAAGCAGGCGACAAAGTTCTTTACTCCAAGTATGCAGGCACAGAAGTCAAACTTGAGAGCGTAGAATATTTGCTCCTTGCAGAAAGAGATATTCTTGCGATCGTTGAATAATCAATTCATTGTGTACAGCGCATTGTCTACAGTGCAGAGTGCTGCACACAACAAACCTATTAAAGAACAATTACCAAATTAAAAAAATGGCAAAAATCGTAGTATTTGATGAAGAAGCTCGCCGCGCCCTTGAGCGTGGTGTTAACGCACTTGCAGACGCAGTACGTGTAACGCTTGGACCTAAAGGTCGTAACGTTGTCCTCGAAAAGAAATATGGCGCTCCTCAAATCATCAATGACGGCGTAAGCATCGCTAAAGAAATTGAATTAGAAGATCCCCTAGAAAATGCTGGCGCTCAACTAATTCGCGAAGTTGCTTCTAAAACCAATGACGTAGCTGGCGATGGAACCACCAGCGCTACCGTTTTGGCTCAAGAAATGATTCGCGAAGGGCTGCGTAACGTTGCCGCAGGTGCAAACCCAGTCGGTGTGCGTCGTGGTATCGAGAAGGCAGTTGCTTACCTAGTTGACGTAATCGAGAAAAAAGCGAAACCTGTTGACTCCAATGCAGAAATCGCCCAAATCGCCACAATTTCATCGGGTAACGATCCCGAAATTGGCGAAATGATCGCTCATGCGATGGACAAAGTTGGCAAGGATGGCGTAATCACCGTTGAAGAGTCGAAGTCCCTTACCACCGAATTGGAAATCGTGGAAGGTATGCAACTCGATCGCGGTTACATCTCTCCTTACTTCGTTACCGACAACGAACGCATGTTGGTAGATTTTGAAAATGCCAAAATCTTGATCACCGATCGCAAGATCAATGTAATCCAAGACCTCGTTCCCATTCTTGAGAAAGCTGCTCGCTCTGGCTCTCCTTTAGTAATCATCTCTGAAGATGTTGAAGGTGAAGCTCTAGCAACTTTAGTTGTGAACAAGCTCAGAGGTTCTCTGAATATCGCTGCTATTAAGGCTCCCGGTTTTGGCGATCGCCGTAAAGCGATGTTGCAAGACATTGCTGTGCTTACCGATGGTCAAGTCATTTCTGAAGACACTGGTTTAGAACTCAGCGCGGCAACCCTAGAAATGCTCGGTACTGTTCGCAAGATCACCATTTCTAAGGACAAAACCACGATCGTCTCTGATGTTGCTAATAAAGCCAATATCGACAAGCGTGTGGCTCAAATCCGTAAGGAATTGGATCTTAGCGATTCTGACTACGACAAAGAAAAGCTGCAAGAGCGCATTGCTAAGCTCTCTGGTGGCGTAGCCGTCATCAAGGTCGGTGCTGCTACCGAAACCGAACTTAAGGATCGCAAACTTCGGATCGAAGATGCTCTTAACTCCACTCGCGCTGCGGTTGAAGAAGGCATCGTTCCTGGTGGTGGCGCAACTCTTGCTCACCTCGCTGTTGAACTGCTCGACTTTAAAGCAACCTTGAAGAATGAAGAAGCGATCGGTGCAGAAATCGTATCACGCTCTCTCACTGCACCTCTTCGTCAAATCAGCGATAACGCTGGTTTAGAAGGTACTGTCGTAGTTGAGAAAGTCAAGGGCATGAGCTTCAATCATGGCTTTGACGCTCTTAAGGGCGAATATGTTGACTTGATCGCGACTGGAATCATTGACCCTGCGAAGGTTGTACGCTCTGCATTGCAAAACGCTGCTTCTGTTGCTGGCATGGTCTTGACCACCGAAGCTTTGGTAGTCGAGAAGCCTGAGAAGAAATCTGACGCTGGCGCTGGCGGCATGGGTGGTATGGGCGGCATGGGCGGTATGGGCGGCATGATGTAATCATCGTCCATATATTCGTAAAAAGGCAAGGTTACGCTAAACGTAACCTTGCCTTTTTGCATTACAGCGCTTTGCGCTCAAACCCGAACCCAAAGATTTTTTGAAAGTGTTGCTTTGCAACACTTTCAAAAAATCTTTGGTGATTCGTTTGATCGGTAATTGCTGTAAAATCAAGTGAAGTTATTGCTAAAAATTTGCTATGACTATTGCAAGCGATCGCCTAAATTTTGCGGAGTACCTCAAATATATTGATGGTACAGACCAGCGCTATGAGTTGGTAAATGGAGAATTAATTCCGATGAGTTTGGGAACTGGGCAACATGGTGCTGTGATCAAGTTTTTAGAAAGGAATCTCGAAGTCGATATTACTAAGCAAAATCAAGACTGGGTAGTTTTACCTGCATTAGTTGGTGTACGCAGTCCTAAAGGGGGTAGGTGGGATACTTGTCGGATTCCAGATTTGGTAGTTATGCCAAGAGCGCAATGGCGATCTCTTCAAACTTGCGAAGCAATTATCGAGATAAACCAACCAGCACCATTTCTCGTCGTAGAAGTTGTGAGTGAGTCAACTAAAAGTACTGACTATCGCGCCAAGCGTGCCGAATATAGCGTATTAGGGATTTTGGAATATTGGGTTGTCGATCCATTGGTAAACAAAATTACTATTTTTAGCCTCGATGACGGCTGGTATGAGTCTTGTGAGTTTACTGGTAATGAGATTGTGCGATCGCTAACTTTCCCAAACTTGAAATTGACTGCTAATCAAGTTTTTGGCAACCTGCTAAAATGATTCGCAACTTTCAATAACATTTAAAAATAATTCTACTTATGACTCAAGAGCCAATCTTACTTCCTGATAATTTAGAGGATGCAACCGAGCAAGCGATCGCAGCTACACATC